>CASFOM010000147.1 GCA_949296295.1 uncultured Alistipes sp.
AAACGACATATCGGTTACATGAGTCAACGATTCTCATTATACGATAATTTGACCGTATTGGAAAATATACGATTGTACGGAGGTATTTACGGACTGTCTCAAAAAGAGGTTCTTCGTAGGGCTGTCACCATACTCAACCATCTGAATTTTCGTGCCGAATGTCATACGTTAGTAAAAGCTCTTCCTTTGGGTTGGAAACAAAAGTTAGCCTTTTCCGTTGCGACACTGCATCGTCCTGAAATTGTCTTTTTAGATGAACCGACAGGAGGTGTTGATCCCATAACACGCCGTCAATTTTGGGAACTGATTTATGAGGCAGCAGCAAAAGGAACAACCGTTTTTGTGACAACCCATTATATGGATGAAGCAGAATATTGTTCTCGCGTATCCATTATGGTTGATGGTCAAATACGTGCTTTAGGAACACCTGGGGAATTAAAAAAACAATATGCTGCACAAACAATGGATGAAGTCTTCCGTATATTGGCGCGAAATGCTAAACGAACAGAATAGTTATGAATGGTTTTTTATCATTTGTCAAAAAAGAGGCATTACATATTCTTCGTGATCCTGTTACCATGTTGATTGCTCTGTTATTGCCTGTTATTGAAGTCTTACTCTTTGGATTTGCTATTTCCACAGAAGTAAACAATATAAACATTGCTGTAGTTATACCACATCCCACAGAAACGACTCGGAAGATAGTAACCCGCATAGAATCCAATCCTTATTTTACACTGAAAGGCTCTATTCCTGAAAATCAAATAGACAAGACGTTACGTTCAGGGGAAGCGGACGCCGTTTTGGTTTTTGCAAAAGATTATGACCAATGTGTGACCAACATGGAACAAGGAACCCCTGTTAAACCTTTCATTCAAATAATTATGGATGCATCAAATACCAATACTGCAACAGCAGGAGCTGGTTATTTACAAAATATACTGACAGCAGGAATGATTAAAACCTCAATACCGGAAACTCATTTACTATTTAATCCTCAGATGAAAAGTGCTTATAATTTTGTACCGGGTATTATGGGATTAATATTTATTCTGATATGTGCTATTTTAACCTCCATATCCATTGTTCGAGAAAAAGAAACCGGAACAATGGAAGTTCTGCTGGTATCTCCCGTCCAGCCAATCTGGATTATTTTAGCAAAAATGATTCCCTATTTTATCATTTCTTGTCTTAATCTTGTATCCATATTATTCTTAACTCGTTATATATTGAACGTCCCCATATCTGGGAGTCTTGCAGGAATCATCGGAATATCTTTGCTTTACTTAGTATTGGCTTTGGCATTAGGACTTTTTATCTCTACGGTTGCCAAAACACAAGTACGAGCATTGCTAATCTCTGCTATGTTAATGTTTATGCCTATGATTATGTTTTCAGGTATGGTTTTTCCCATTGAAAATATGCCCGATGTTTTACAAATAATCTCCTGCATTGTTCCTGCTCGTTGGTATATTGACGCTATTCGGAAATTAATGATTGAAGGTTTACCTTTTTCTGAGGTACTTCATCATTTTTTAATTCTTACATCCATGACTATTTTACTAATAGGTGTGGCATTAAAAAAATTCAAAAACAGACTTGAATAAAATGAGCGTACTTAAAATATTGCTTGAAAAAGAATTCAGACAATTTTTTCGCGATCCCTTTTTACCCAAAATGGTGATCTTTTTCCCTTTAATGGTTATGCTTGTTTTCCCTTGGGTAACAACAATGGATGTCCGGCATATTGGGGTATCCGTTGTTGATCATGATCATACAAAAGCGTCCCAACGCATGATTCAAAAAATCCAATCCTCAGACTATTATACATTGTATGGTGTTGGTAATAATTTCAGCACCTCATTACAACAACTTGAAGCAGGGAAAGTGGATGTTATTTTAGAAATTCCGGAAGGCTTCGAAGAAAGTATCTCCCAACAAAAACAAACAGAACAAGTAAGTATTTCTGCCAATGGAGTAAATGCTATAAAAGGAAGTCTCGGAATGCAATACCTGTTACAAACCGTTTCTGCAACAATTACCGAATTACGACAGGAACAAGGGATAATATCCCAGCATGTTCCTATTGTCATTCAAAACCGTTATAACCCAACTCTTGAATATCATTATTACATGATTCCTGCATTGATGATTATGTTATTAATATTAATCGGAGGATTTTTACCTGCATTAAATTTAGTAAATGAAAAAGAACAAGGAACCATTGAACAAATCAATGTCACCCCTGTCAGTCAATTCCACTTTACCTTAGCAAAACTAATCCTGTACTGGGTGGTAGGAATCATTGTGTTATCATTAGCCATATTGCTTGGATGGCTTATTTATGGATTGGTCCCTGAAGGTTCTTTAGGAGCCATTTATTTGGCTGCACTACTTTTCATACTAATCATGTCCGGATTCGGGGTGGTCGCTGCCAATTATTCCTCTACGATGATACAGGCAATTTTCGGAATGTTTTTTTTCATCATGATTTTTATTTTAATGAGTGGTTTGCTTACTCCTGTTGAATCCATGCCCCAATGGGCACAACGAATCACCTATGCCTTGCCTCCCCGTTATTTCATCGGAATTATGCGAGCTATTTACCTCAAAGGGGCAACCTTGGCCGACTTATGGATTTATTATATAATTTTAGCTGGATTCGCAATTGTACTCAATACTTGGGCTGTATTAAGTTATCACAAACGGTCTTAAACAAAAAAACAGACAAACACCATGAATATAGTGGCATTTGTCTGTTTTTTATAAAATCAAAGAATTAATCCCTACGGGCAAATCCCAAATAATAAACTAATGTAGCTAATGCACTCAAAGCTCCTACCAAATAAGTTCTTGCTGCCCAAGAAAGCGCCTCTTTAGCACCTGTCATTTCTGCCGGGCTTAGAGTTCCTGAACTGCGTAACCAAGCCAATGCTCTTCTGGAAGCATCATATTCTACCGGAAGCGTAACCAAACTGAATAACAATATGGCTGCAAACATCGCAATCCCTACCCAAAACAAAGCAGGAAAGGTAGAAATAGTAAAAATGCCTATCAAGATAATAATTTGAGCCCACATGGAAGAGAACTGAACAATAGGGACCAATACAGATCTTAATTTTAAAGGAGCATAATGTTTTGCATGTTGAACAGCATGTCCGCATTCATGCGCCGCAACAGCAGCTGCTGCAATAGATGAAGAAGAATAAACAGATTCACTTAAATTAACCGTTTTATTCATCGGATTAAAATGATCCGTCAATTGTCCGGGAGTACTGATTACTTTAACATCATAAATACCATTATCCCGTAACATCTTTTCTGCTACATCTTTCCCTGTCATTTGCCCTGGAAAAGACCGAGTGGAATATTTCTTAAATACAGATTGCAATTTACCCTGTACCAACATACCGATAAGCATAACGGCAATAATCAGGAAAAAACCTTCATTCATCATAATATTCTAATTTTTTATTTTGTTTCGTTGCAAAAATAATTAATTCAAGGATATCTACAATATCATTTATTTTGAAAAAAAACGTCTTATTATCCCTTTTATTGTTACGACTACAATTATTATTTCAAAGAAAATTACTTTTTATACGAACAAATCTTGTCTGGTACAACAAATAAAAAACAGGTAGTGTTTTTGTCAAGGCATCTATTTTTGAAAACACCACCTGTTTTTTCGCCTATTTCATCATATAATTATTCAATACCTAACTTCTTCTTCGTTTCCTTTGAAAGAGCTTTCTTATTCACTAAGAAATTAATTGTTTTTGCCAAAACAAATGGTCGAGAAGCATAGAAATGTCCTTGATAAATATGATCGGTACCCCAAGAGTTTTTCACCTTATAAAATTTATTACCATTCTGATCTTTTGCAATACCATACAACTGCATACCATGGTCATCCGTAGTCAGATAGTTATCAAATTCTTCTTGACGACTCTCTTGAGTAACTTGTTGTTCCGGAACAATCGTCTCAAACTTATACATCCGATCTGCCCGTTCCTTCTCTGTCATATCTACCCATTTGTCTTTTTCATTATTGTCCATAGACTCAATTTTCACTTCTGGAACTACTGCAAAACCTTTGTTATAAGCAAATCCCTTTTCACTGACATCCGAAGCCCACGAAACAGTATATCCCGCTTCCAGTACCTCATCCAAAATACGTTCAAACTCATCCAAAGGAACATTATAGGAAACTCCCCATGCCCAATTATCCGGTATTTCAACAGCAAATGGCTGATAAAAAGGATGATGCATAAAAGAGGTTATAGAAACATAATCATCCGGATTTATTCCCATCTCTTGTGCAAAACTTTTAGGGGTATATTCCTTTCCTTGATACGTGAACTTTTCCGGAACAGGACCAAAATAAGCATCCAAAATACCATTCAACCCTGCAATCCAAGCAGTCGATAATTGTTGATTCCCATTTTTAACGATGGCATCTGCGTAACTCTTTAACACATTATCTATTTCTCCATGAACATGACTGTCTGTTCCATAATTCAATCCCGGATAAGCTTCTTCAGGGACCAACCCATATTCCCGTATTACATTAGGAACATCATGCGCATTACCCCCTGGAGAAAGATTCATAGAACCATGCAAACGCACATATTTCAATACTTTATTAAAATAGGTATGACGTACAATCCACATCTCAGAAAGATCTACTTCGCCTTTCCCATTTTTAATAATATCGCTTTCAAGCGTAGCATTTGTTCCAAAACTCCAACATGTTCCAGAACGATTCTGATTCTTCGCTCCTGTAACCGGATTTACCTTCACATCGGTAAATTCATAGGGTCCCTGATTCTGAGCCGACACCTGTAATGTCATGGCAACCATCAACGATGCCATCCAAACAATTTTCTTCATTCTCTCTACAATTATTTAATATATCTCTTTTAATAGTCTTTATTCCTTCAACAACGAAATTCTTTAAATATATTTTTATCAAACAGATCAAAAAAGTCTTCAAGACTTTGACGAAAGTAATAAAAAAATAGATATTCTTATTTTTTTCGTGTAAATTATTTTACCTTTGTTGATAAGATTTTTAAAGAACAACAGTATATGAGAGTTATCATTGAACCTGATTATCAAAACGTTTCCCGTTGGACTGCACGGTATATTGCCAAAAGTATAAATAATTTTGCTCCAACTGCTCAAAAACCTTATGTTTTGGGGTTACCCACTGGCAGTACACCTATTGGAACCTACAAGGAATTAATAGAGATGAATAAAAACGGGAAAGTCTCTTTCCAAAATGTCATCACTTTTAACATGGATGAATATGTAGGAATACCTCAAGAACATCCTCAAAGTTACCACTCTTTCATGTGGCAGAATTTCTTTAATCATATTGATATTCCTAAAGAAAACATAAATATTCTCAACGGGAACGCTCCTGACTTACAAGCTGAATGTGAACGATATGAAGCCAAAATTAAAAGTGTAGGAGGAATTAACCTATTTTTAGGTGGAATAGGTCCTGACGGTCATATTGCATTCAACGAACCGTGTTCTTCTTTGGCTTCGCGTACTCGTATCAAGACATTAACGATGGATACAATTATTGCCAACTCTCGATTCTTCGACAATGACATCAACAAAGTTCCTAAAACAGCTTTAACAGTAGGTGTTGGAACAATTCTCGATGCCAAAGAAGTAGTGATTATTGTTAATGGACATGGGAAAGCTCGTGCTTTACGGCATGGTATTGAAGGATGTATTACTCATACTTGGACTATTTCTGCCCTACAAACTCATCCTAAAGGGATAATTGTATGTGATGAAGATTCTACTGTCGAAATAAAAGTAGGAACTTATCGTTACTTCAAGGATATTGAGAAAGATAATATTTCTCCTGATTCCTTGTTGTAATAACAATCATTAAAAAATATAACAAAGGCTGTCTCAAAATAAACCATAGAGATAGCCTTTATTTTTATTTCTAATTTAAGATTTCTGGATTTTTTCTTCTAAAAAAGAAGATTTCTAACTTTTTCCGTAAATGACTACGGTCAAAAAAAAAGGAAATAACACAATGGTTGGTAATAACAACCCATTACTTTTATAAATAGAGATATTATACTATCTTTAACAACTTGAATTCCCTTCCGATAAAACAATTTGCTGTTTTATAAAAACAACATCAATAGCAACTGAGCTATAATCACCCGAATAAACATAGTCAAAGGATAAACCGTAGCATACGATACAGAAGAAACATCTGTTCCTGTTACCATATTGGCATATCCCAAAGCTATAGGATTAGACATACTTCCACATAACATTCCCGCTGCTGTTCCATAATCAAGTTTAAAAAGGCGAACAGAAACAAATGCCATAATCAAAACAGGAAACAAAGTAATGCAAAATCCCAATAACAACCATAAGGCTCCCTCCGGACGAAATACCGTTTCAAAAAAATGTTCTCCAGCATCCAATCCCAAACAAGACAAATAAATAGAAAGGCCCAAACCTCGCAACATCAAATTAGCACTCTGTGTGGTATAAGTAACCATATGCAATCGAGGACCAAAAGCTCCCATTAAAATTCCCATAACAATAGGACCTCCTGCTATTCCCAAGCGGACGGGAAATTGAATCCCTGGAACAGACAAAGGAACGCTTCCCAGCACTAATCCCATGACAATTCCTACAAAAACAGCAACTAAATTGGGTTCTTTTAACCGCGTTACCTTATTCCCCAACACCTTTTCTACATTAGAAACAGATGCGGCTTCCCCTACTATCGTTAATCGGTCACCTACTTGCAACATCAATTCAGAAGAAGGCATTAACTCCATGCCTGCCCGATAAACCCGCGTAATATTAATCCCATAATGGTTCCGCAAACGCAAAGTTCCCAATTTTTTCCCATTCACCTCTGAACGAGTGACCAAAATACGAGCAGATATCAATTGATTGTCAATGGCATTCCAGTCAATATTCTCTTTATTCCAATCAATATGTTCCTGTTCTCCAAATAACATGGTCAATGCACTGACATCAGCCTCTGAAGAAATAATCAATAAATGATCATTTTCAAGCACAACGGTATCTGAAGTAGGTATGGTTACTTTCCCATTACGCCACAACCGGGAAATAACAAATTTTTTAGAAGACAAGGCCGCTATTTCTTGAACCGTACGATTAAAAATTCCTGGATTACGCACCTCGAAACTAGCTATATAAGTTTTATATGCTGACTGTCCGCGATTCAAGGTCGGAACCGTACCTCGATACATATAACGTAACAATACCAACGCCAAAATAACTCCTACCACCCCTAACGGATAAGTAACAGCACATGCCATAGCCATTCCTTCCTCTTCTATAGCTGCCTGACGCAAAGTCTGTTGAGCTGCTCCCAAAGCAGGAGTATTAGTTACTGCACCTGACAAAATTCCTACCATATTCGGTAAAGATACTCCACTAAAAAAATGGAAAAACAATGTCATTAAGGTACCTAACAATACTACCCCCAATGCCAACATATTCAGTTGAATCCCTCCTTTCCGTAACGAGGAAAAGAAACCTGGGCCTACTTGTAAACCAAGAGCATATACAAACAAAACCAACCCAAATGTCTCTGCATATCCCAACATAACAGGATCTACTTTCATTCCCATATGTCGAGCCAAAATACCGGCAAAAAACACAAAGGTTACTCCCAGTGATACTCCAAAAATCTTGATCTGACCCAATGCTACTCCAATAGCCGATAACAGACATATCACAATAACAGCTTGTACAACCGTCTGTTGAGAAAACAGATCAACTAACCAATCCATACCTCTTCAAACTTATAAACACAAATAATTTGAAAAACGACTTGTAAAAGTAATAAACTTTACTCGATATAAAAAAATATTATATTTTTTGTTATTTTTGTAGCCAATGAAACAAAAAATACCTGATATATCAATTATTACCGTTAACTATAACGGAGCAGAGACTACAACACAAATGCTGCATTCTGTTTTTACAGCATTAGCTAATTGTCCCTACTCCTTTCAAATATGGGTAGTCGATAACGGTTCTAAAAATAACGAAGCTGACTTGTTAAAAAAACGCTTCCCCAAAATTATAGCAATACGTAGTGAAATAAATCAAGGATTTGCAGGAGGAAACAACTTGGCCATACAACAGGTCAAAAGTAGTTTCATTATGTTACTAAACAATGATATCATTGCAAAAAATGATTTTATTTCTCCTTTAATACAACGTTTTGAAAAAGATTCAAAAACAGGAATCGTATCTCCCAAAATCTTAGATTACAAAACAGGAACTTTACAATTTGCCGGATATAAAACCAATAAATTAATGACACGTATAACCAATCCGGCCTTCGGGGAAAAAGATTCAGAGAAATTTGCTTCTGCTGTTCAAACACCTTTCGCTCATGGAGCAGCTCTAATGATTCGAAAAAGTGTAATAGACCACATCGGGCCAATGAGTCTGTGTTATTTTCTATATTTTGAAGAATTGGACTGGTCTGTCAAAGCTATTCGGGCAGGATATCATATATGGATGGAGCCGGAATCAATAGTTCTACATTATGGAAGTAAAAGTGTCGGGAATACGTCTCCATTAAAAATCTATTACAACACTCGTAATCGACTTATTTTCGCACGAGAAACACTCCCTCGAAAAGCAGCTTGGCGTTCTTTCCTATTTCAACTATTTTTTTCTCTTCCTAAAAACTGTATCAAATACATACGGCTTGGACAAAAAGAATTAATTATCCCTGCCGTAAGAGGAGCTTTTGATTTCATTCGGGGGAAAGAAGGGTATGCTCCTCATGTTCATTCCTAACGATTAACTGTCTTCAACCATTCAAAAACCTGTTGTAATGCTCTCTCTCGGACAGGTTTACGACTCAGGAAAAGATCATGAATTCCACCAGGAATCATATGATAAGTAACTTGAGGGCCTAGACAAACCATATATTTTTCAATATCTTTTACTTGTAATACTATATCTGCATAATGGATATCTTCGCTCCATTTCCGAGGATGAAACGAATAATTTGAAGACAATACCAAGACAGGAACCTTTATATCCAAGCCTTTTTTCACTCTCCTTTGTGCCCGAGAAACAGCTCTCAACCATGCTAAATATAGAGGAACTCCATCTACAGGTTTCAATATCAAATCATAATTCCATTCTCCCCGCATAGAAATATGAATGCTTTCTCCATAAAATGGGGATAGTTCATTTTTCTTTGCCAAATAAGGAAATAAACGACTAAATGAAGATACTACAGGTATCAATAATTTCTTCAATACAGATGTATTAAATTCTAAAAAAGGACTATTCAAAACTACCGCTGCAACTTTTCCCCGTAAGGTTCCCTTTGCGGCATAAAGAGATACCAGTAAACCTCCCGTAGAGTGTCCCAATAAAACTACATCCTGATAACCAGAGGTTAAGATTTCATTTATAGCACAAGTAATATCCTTATCATATTCTCGCATCGAACGACAATAATTAAAATGCTGATTCGGTAAAAAAGAATGGCCATATTTTCTTAACTCAAGAGCAAAAAAACCGTACCCATTCTCTAAAACAGCTGCTGCTAAATGATCCTGAAAAAAATAATCAACATAGCCATGAATGTACAATATTGCCCTTTTACTTTTTATCTTATCGGAAAGTGCTTTTATCAATGTAATCACAACACGACCTTCATAATCATCAGGCATTTCTATCTCCTGATACACATATTTCATATCTCTTATCATGATAAATTTCAATTCAAGAATAATACAAATTCGATACAAATACCAATAATATACCACATCAAAAATCTAAAAACAAACAACATCTTAAAGGCATACTATTTGATCGAATAGTAAAAAATAAAAAAATTATGGATGCAAAAAGACGAGCGATTGAACCGGAAACGACACAAGCCCCTGAAAAATATAAAATTATTATTGTTGAAAAAGGACCTTATCTTATTTTTGGACAACCTACTCTAAAACAAGAATTTATTGTTGCAAATGGACAATTTAATCTTTTGAAATATATTCCAGGAAAAGATTTTCCTTTAACAAAAGAACCTACTGCTTTATGTCGTTGCGGAGGATCAAACTGCAAACCCTATTGCGATGGGAATCATGAAAAAATAACATGGGAATCAGAATTGACTGCCGATTTAACTCCCATACAAGAAGAGAGCGAACTTTATAAAGGTTCAAAAATCAATATGACAGATAATGAAAATTATTGTGCATTCGCTCGTTTTTGTGATGTAGGTGGCAGAGTATGGAATTTAGTAGAAAAAGGAAATGATGAAAATAGTGTTGCTACCGCGATAGAAGAATGTAATTTATGCCCGGGAGACCGTCTTCGGGCTTGGGATAAAGAAACAGGAAAACCAATAGAAGTACACCTTGAGCCTTCATTAGGACTAATTGAAGATGAACCTTTATCTGTTAGTGGACCTTTATGGGTAAAAGGAGGTATTCCTATGGACAGTGATTCTGGTATCCAATTCGAATTAAGAAACAAAATGACTTTATGCCGATGTGGTCAATCATCAAATATGCCTTATTGTGATGGAAGTCATGTCAGCATAAAATTTCGAGACGAATTACCCGAGCGAAACAAAGAATAGTATAAATATACCAAGCCTAAATTTGACAAACCTTCTTTATCAATACATTTTTTAAGGACAACAAGTCTGTTTTCATAAATAACTAATCAAATGCCGAAAACAATACAACGGTCAATAAGACATTTATAACATTTAATAATTATTCCTTTGTCCAAATACGCGTATTTAAATTTAATACATCTATAATATTTATTAAACGACATATTGTATTAAATTCTTCCTTGATATGTTCTTTATTCAAATTAGTTCGAAAAATAGATGGTTCAAAATGATCCGTATTATTGGGAAGTGCTATTAGAATCTTAGAATCATAAAAACTGGCTATCAAAGAATCCGAAAATGAATAATTTAATTTCAATAATTGTTCCATCATAATTGGAGACAATAGATAACGTGCCTCTACTGAATCTGAAGAATAAACATCAAATTTATCTTCAAATTCCGGATTTTCAAGTTTAACTCGTTCTCCTTCCCAACAAATCTTCAATAAACTGTTTCGACATACTCGAGTCTTTCCTGAAAAATTTTTATGAAAATCTGCTACGAACAAAAATCCTCGAAACATAGTAGAATAATAAGTCTGAGTCTGTCCTTTCCCATTCGTGGTTACGTGTCTCTTCTCCGCATGCACTTCGGCAAACATAAAATCCGTTTTATCCACTTTCCCTTGTACTAAATCTTCTGTATGATAACGATCAGGAATACCTTTTGAGAGTCCCGACTCTACAAATAAAGATTCTGCAATCCCCTTTTCCGGCTGATAAGAACAAGAAGGATGTGCAGCATAAACCATACGTGCGATAATCTCTTGTTTATAAAATTTGGATAATTGACCTGTCTGAGAATAAATAGAAAGCCAAATAATAAAAATTGAAGACACAATTACCAATGTAAATAAAAGAGTGGTATTGGTGGAGAAAAAAAAGCATAACAATACTGCCAATATGAGGCTGATTACTCCTCCTTTTAAAACCCCTTTTTTACGTAACTCTTTTCTTTTCTTCTCCAATAATTCTAAAGACGGTTCCAATTGCCGATATAAAACATCAAACGATCTTGGCATAACAAACAGGTTTATGAATGAAATAACTTTTTAGTACTCGGAGTCTCTCTTTCAGAAGTTAAAATAGATAACACTTCTTTCTCCTTAAAATGGAACAGTCTTGCTACAAGATTCGAAGGAAACATCCGAATCATATTATTATAATCAGTAACACATGCGTTGTATGTGCGTCGGGCTGCCGACAACTGTTCTTCTGTTTCATTCAATGTCCGTTGCAATTGCATAAAATTTTCAGATGCCTTCAATTCCGGATAATTCTCAACGGATAACATGAATTGTCTATTTATCTCTTTCAACTGATTATCAATAATTTGTTTTTTATCCATTGATAATTTTTCAAAAGATTCCGTTCGCAAAGCCGTAATTTGCAATAATGTTTCCTGTTCATGCAAAGCATATTGACGAACAGTAGCGACAAGATTAGGTATCAAATCAAAACGTTTTTTCATCATAACATCAATCGTCCCTAAAGCATTGGTTACTGCATTACTTTTTTGAATCAACCGATTATAATCAAGAACTACCACTAACAATACGGCTGCTAATATCACTATTCCTACTGTCATTTCTCTCTACAAAATTATTATCAACTTGTAAACTCTCTATTTATTAGTTACTTCTACTCCTTCTACCTCACTATTTATAACTCGTTCAAACAATACCGGACTTTTATTCCAGTGAAAAGGAAAATATTCTTCATTTTTTCTAATAGTGTTCCTTTTAAATGTAATCCCATTCACTGATTTTGCATATAGAACAGGTACATCAAACATTTCAAATACATTATCTTCTATTCGTATTGCCCTCTTTTTTCCTCCATGAAAATATTGTTTTTGATCTGCTAAATTAGGTATCTCCGGATAAATAGAAATAACAGCATTCGTAAATTGAAACATCGAAGTAAGAGCATTATTAAAATGATTATAGCGGATAGTGACATCACGACAAGCTCCTGTTTCAAACCATCCATTACAATCTCCACAAAGTAAGATAGCTGTTCCCGATGTATGATCAAAATAATTATATTCCACAAGTGTCCGTTTAGGAGTACTGAATAACGCTCCTCGAGCACGATTATTTCTAATGGTATTGTATGCAAAGTGAACCTCTGGTGTCCACGTTAAATTTTCAATACCAAATCCTTCTTTCGAAGAAATCGCTGAATCTATAACATGCTTAAAACGAATAATAAAATCGGTTTCTCCATGAGAGGTCAATTTATAGCATGGGCGTATTGATTCTATTTCATTTTGATTACCAATAAGTTCCATAGTTGACGAACGTATAAACTGTACTTTATCTCCTGGTTCTCCCCAGGAAAATCCCCATGATTGACCATGCATATAACGAGCTACTAAGGTATAATCATCCTTACGATCAACAACCTTTAAATAAGTTCCATGGACATTAATGGCATCATCCATCATTCCTTCATAAAGACCATGTATTGAAACAATCTTACCTTTACATCCAGAAAAATGAGTAGCATCTGCCTGGGTGGTAAAATACCGGGGATCTTTCGGTCCCTTCAAACAAACAGAGAATCCATCTAATGTAATATCTTCACAAAGTTGTGCTAACAATCCCATCCCTTCCGCATAGTGTACCTTCACATTGTGCAACATGGTATTAACATTACGATAAAGGAATATACCCGGAGCAGGTCGTTCTCCCGAACGCATCGCGACTATGGTTCCAGGTTGTAATCGATTATCTTTCCATTGGGGAGCTTTAAGAATACCTGGAGCTATTTCATAAACCCCCTTTGTAGGACAGCTTAAATCTGACGTATTATAAACAATATGACGCGTTTGAGCCTCAAAGGCAATTCCACTTTGTGGACGAAGTTTCCAACTCCATCCCTCTCCATAAGTTTCAAAATATCCTTCTGAAATACGATATTTAACCCACGGAGCTACTTTAAAAACAATTCCATCCGATACATTCTCTACAATTTCTACTTGAGCAATATGCGGGACTGCAAAATCAATACTAAAATTCCTGAGCGTGCAATTCTTAGAATATAATAATGAAACGGGGATCATTCTTCCATGACAAATGAACCGAGCTCCATTCCCTTCCAAAGTCAAATTTTGAAAATCCTCTAATGCAATAGCAACATTCTTAGGATTATCCTGATCATGATTAGAAATATAATATTCTTTTTTTACAGTAGAATCCGGATAAAAATGATACTCTCCACGCTCAAAAGAAAGGACAATCTCTTCTCCTTTCTTTAAATCTCCTCTATAAATCATATTTTGCAAATCAACAAGCATTCTATTCACATTTGCTGACTGATCCTGTTCCGTATTTGGAATAATATGCCATTGACTAACTTTAAATGTACGAGCATTGGATGTTAAAACAATACTCAGAAACAAAATTATAATATATATTTTTTTCATATTTTATTAATCAATCTATAACCACATAAAACAATCATACACCATAACTCCTCATTTTTTCAAATATCAATACTTCTGTCATTCATCGTACTTCAACACGACTACCCGGTATATTTGCATTAATTTTTTGATTATACATGGCTTCACAATATGTTGCAGGCATATAAAACGTTCCTTGATAGGTTGCAATCAAAGGCGTCCGTATCGTAATTTGTCCTCCCATCGGAAGTTGATCTATAAAAGAATAAATGCGATCATCACGAACATCCCGATAAGAAATTCCTGATTTAACATCTTCTCTTCCATATAATGTGTTCTCAATTTCCCAACCTGCTGGTATAATTTCTGTCAAAGCCAGATGATTTAAATCTGAAACAGAACGATTAATAACCTTAATCTCTGAATAAAAGACCGTTCCTTGTTCTAATGAAGAGACATCTATTACTTGACCTGACTGATTCGTAAAACGGCGAGAAATTTCCAAACCATTGGCATAAGATTGTTTTTGGTCTTCCGGAGCAGCCTTTCCTTCACACCAAATATTTAAAAACAAGGTACCATCTCCATAATTCATCAGTTTAATTTCAGACTGTTCCTGCCCCCGAACTTCCGGAGCAAAAGATAAAATAGAACGTCCTTTAGACTCTCCTGCATCAAAATTCTTTCCATCAACCAATAAACTAAAATCCATATCTGAAGGAACTGGATAAGTAGAAATATATTTCGACATAGCTACTAAAGAAAAAGCTATGGACTGAGTACTCAACCATCGGTCTGAAGCAAGTGTTTCTGCTATTTGATAGGCTAACTCCGAAGATCTAACGCCATTGTTTATTCCCAAATTTGCCAATAACAAAATAGCTAAATTTCTATTTGAATCGCCATAAGTCAAATCATAGGTCATTCCCGACTCGGATAAATTCCCTTGAAGCAATGTTTCTGCTATATTCTTTCGTCCTATTTGAGCATATGCCGCTGCCAACATAGCACGTGCCGGACCTATTAAATTAGGGTTTTCATACAATCGATTCATCGCTCCCATATCTTCATTACTTGACAAAGCAAGTAAATACAGCCGATAGGCTTGCACCAGCATCTGTTCTTGCGCATTCTGTCCTGAGGAGTATTGCCATTGACGAGCAGAAGAATATATCGTATTTTGCAACGATTGATACAAAGTCATAGGAACAGGTAATCCTCTATCCTTAGCTTCTGACATAAAATGGAAAGCATATAAAGTTCCCCAAACAGATGGTTCTACCCCTCCCGGCCAATAAGACAACATATTCTCTGACGTTTGGTAGTCAACTAAACGAGATAAAGCAGATTTTACCCGCTTTTCATATGACAATAGGGTTTGTTGGTCACTTTGCATCAACATCCCTGCATACAAAAATGGGAAAGCCCCTGATACCAATTGTTCTACACAACCATATGGATAATCTTCCAAATATTTTAATCGTGAATTAAGATGTAAAGCAGGAACCCGGGAAACTTCTATCAACATCTTATTGGTTCCACGCTTACCTGGAAATATCACTGTTTCTGCAATAGACGATTCAGCAACTACATTACGCGTTATATGTGTAGATACAGGAACGCTAACAGACCTCACATTTATTTCCGTATCAGAAAAAGATTGACTGTTAGGTGTTTCTGCTTTCAATTTCACAATTGCTCGTCCTGGACGATCCGATACTTTCGTCTGAAAATAGAGAGTAGTATCTCCCTTTTCTGTCATTTGGATTGTTTTACGTACACCATCCTGTGGGAATAATCTTTTATTGGTTTCTAATGAAACTTGAACATCTCCCACCCGATCTTCCATAGCAAAAACAGTTGCTCCTACCTCAAACACATCCCCAGGAGAAAGGACGCGAGGAAGAGTAGATAATATCATAACCGGATTGACTACTTTTATCTTCTCTTCTGCATGACCTGACGCCTCTTCATTAGCAGCCACAACCATAACACGAACTGTTCCTGAAAAATTAGGGATTGTTACACTATGTTTTTGTTTTTTATTTTTTTCTATAGTAAATGTTCCCAAGGAAATAGATACAGGTTTAAATCTATTAACTGTCACTGCATTATTAGCTACTAATATACCATCTCCCCCTATACTAAACAATTGTTCTATTTTTCCTCCATAAGCCCCAAATATATATTGGTAGGAATCCCATGTATCTACCCCCAATGCCTGACGTGCAAAAAATGTATTCCACGGATCGGGAGTCTGAAAATTCGTCAAATTTAACAAACCTTCATCTACAACAGCCAATGTATAGGTCATAGGACGACCTTTTTCTTCCGAAACCTCTATTTCAAAAGTCGTCATCGGTTTCACTTGTTCCGGAGCTTTAATTTTGGGTAACAATCGTGTATCTTCCGATTCAACCATCACAGGAATCACGCCATATAATCGAATAGGCATATCATTCTTCACCGCTCCATAAGGTTGTACTAAAGTTACATATACATATACATTAGGAAGCATATTTTCTGTCGTTCGAAACGAAAAAGAAGTATGAACATCTGAACATTTAACCCTAAAAGTTTCTAAAATCTCCGTACCACTTTCTATGGATACAATAGCTTCTGCTCCATCCATAGAAGGGAAAGATACGGTTACTTTATCTCCTGTTCCATAAACTGATTTATCTGTATGAAGCATTAACATCATAGCTTCGTCCCCTTCCGATACCTCTTCTTGAGCCGATTCACTATAAAAATAAGACATAACAGCAGAAGAATGACCACTTTGATAATCAGTTGCCACAATAACATAAGTACCCCATTCACTATCAGAAACGGAAAATTCAAAAGATGCTTTTCCCTCCATATCCGTATTCAATACTTGAGAAAACACAGGGGTATGATACGAATCTGACAGATAATCAGCCAAATCACTTTGCTGACTACTCCACCACCAATACCATTTTACTTTATAAACGGAAATACCAATTTGTTGACCTCCAGAAACAGGAGTTCCGTCCGGTTTCAAATTAACTAACCGAAATAGATAGGTATGATCTGTCTTCATGGATTCACGTTCTGCTACAGGAGCATCAATCCCAACATAACTGTCATAAGGAGAATACTTAACTGATAAACCGTTAATACTATATTCTCCACTCGGTTCATAAACTCTTGTAACTAAAGATGCATTCAATATACCAGGCGCATTTTCACCTATTTTTAAATCAACCGGCATGACTACCTTACCTTGAGCATTGGTAGTCCCTTCCGACAACACAATCTGCTCTCCTGTAAAAGATTTAGCAGGATTATCAAAAATATAATCTGCATATCCATCAAAAACTGTTTTAACGGATGAAAAATCAGCTTTAACTGAATATTTCATATTTTTTGCTTCTGCTCCTGTCAACCATGCTGTCTCCAAGGTCAAAACATTTTTGCCCTTATGCAACAAAGGTTGAGTCTGAAGATCTACTTTTAACCGATTGGGTTTTACTGTTTCTATCCGTAATTTCTTTTGGAATTGAACCCCTCCCAATGAAGCTGTTAAATTCCAAACTCCTGTTGGAGCATCAGAAGATATGGGTACATCAAAAGCATAAAACCGATTGTGTCCCTTTACAGTTTTTGTTGCATAAACCTGGCCCAAAGGATTCTGTAACTTAAATGTTGCAGGATGATCTGATGGCAATTTCCCAAAACGATCCCTGACAATCAAGTTCAAATGTAAAGTATCGCCTGGACGCCAAACACCACGCTCCCCATATAAATATCCTTGTATTCCTTTTTGTAAAGGTTCTCCCCATACTTCAAAATTACTGAGAGACAAAGCAGAAGCTTGATCTATCCGAAGATATGCACGTTGTGTCCCTTTTCCTGCCACTATATAATGGGGAACAGAACGGCCATAAACCAATTCTGCTATCCCAGAAGCATCGGTCATTCCTTTAGCTATCAATTGATGTTGATAATTATAAACCCGCATATCCACCAATTCTTCCGGTTCTCCCGTTAATATATTATTGGCAATGACCTGCATCCGACCGCTATATCCATTTTTAACTATTAACGCTAAATTAGACATCATCACATTTCTGGATACAGTTTTATCAACATAATACGAATCAGAACATGGATTATCTCGTTGACTCCAATCATAGTTGGACCAGTCATAATCAGAATTATAATAATAATATCCCCCTTCTTTAAATCTATCTATATCCCGCTGCAATAACTGCATATCTTCTTGAGCCAATTCCTCCGCAGACAATTCAACAGTTCCTCCACAATCATAAATAGAAAAACGTCGATCAAAAGAAAGTTCCAAATGATATAAGGCTCCCGGTTCCAATGCCATCAATTCCCTCAAATTTAAAGCATAAGTAGTCCATCTTCCCGGGTCAAAATTTACTCGACTATCCAACATTACTGTTTTACAAGCCACCGGCATCCCCACTTCTGACAAGCGTCCAAAATCCGTAAGATTATCCGATTGAAGAAATTGTCCAATATTATTTTCAAAGATTTTAATCACTTTTATTCTAACTGCCCGCAAATTAATCGTTTGAAAAGCGACAGTAACAGAATCGTTTTCTGGCAATATAACTCCCTTTCCCACGAATCGAGCAGCAGGTTTACTGGAAAATGTCTCTACTGTTACCTCCTGAGATTCAGACAAACGATTTCCATTTTTACTACGAATTCCTGCATCTACCCGAATACGTGTATGTTCCGATATATCTTGACGACCTAAATACAAACGAATACTATTATTATCTGATACAACCGGAATATCCTCATTATCTACTATTTCTATTAATCCTTTCAAATTCTGTTGCGGATCAACCTGTTCTGAAAAAATCAATTCAACATACCGTTCCGGAGATGATACATATCGTTTATCATACAAATAAAAGCTTTTCCGTACCGGAATAGGCACCACCAAACGTTCCGATTCTTTTAACCCTATTTTATTCTTAACAGATTTTATTTCATATTGAAAAGACTCTTTTTCCGGTTTTTGAATTCCTTTAACCCAAAATTGATGACGCCTTCCATCTACCGAATGAGACCAACGAACAGAATCTTTCTGAGGGAAACGAATGGATCTCTCCACATCTTCAGCTTCCTCACTATCCCGAGTAGTAATCTCTGCTGCTATAACACATTCATCATCTGAATCTACTTCAAAATCTGTAAGACGTAATGCAGCATCCGGAGAAAAAACAGAAAAGAAATAATCAAAAGGAGAAGCATCCATTTGATCAAATAAAGAAGCTATATTTACCGTAACAGAATATCGTGTTCCTGGAACAAAATTTTCTTTCGGGCTAATTACCATGGTTCGCTTATCCTCTGCTATACGAATATCCACGGATACTGCTGGTTTAATTTGAACAGCAGACAATAATGTATCCACAGAACGATTTACAGGAGATAATGTATCTCGAAAAATAATGGTTACCGGCATTTTCTTAGAAATACTCCCCGTAGAAAAAGCCTCTACATATTCATTGTAGCGAATCTCTTTTTTCTCTTCTTGTTCTTGACATCCAATAAGCAGGAAAAGACTAAAAAACAACCATTTAAAGTTGTTTCTTATACATTTTATCTCCATTTTTTTCATGATAATTTTATTTCCGAGAATCAATTTTGTAAAGATAATATATTTTCATATCTTGTGAATAAGATTTTGCAAGAATAATGAAGAGAAACAAAATTAAAATTATTATAAGCAGCACTATTCTGATTATTGCTATTATTTCTCTATTCAGAATAATCCATACCGTATATAATCCTTTTGACGATTCTTTCTCTCAAGTTCTTTACGACCGAAATGGACAATTATTATGCGCTACGGTTTCCCAAAACGAACAATGGTGTTTCCCTCCAAGGAAACATATCCCTGAAAAATTCAAAAAGGCACTTATCACATTTGAAGATAAACGATTTTACCATCACTTTGGAATAGATCCCATTGCTATTATACGAGCTTTACATTCCAACTTCAATGCATCCCGTATTGTCAGTGGAGCAAGTACGATTACCATGCAAACTGTACGGTTAAGTCGGCCAGGAAAACCTCGAACCATCATG
>CASFOM010000148.1 GCA_949296295.1 uncultured Alistipes sp.
TATCTCTTGTTTGTAGGTATGTATTGCTGACAAGGCTTGTTCTACTTCAGAAAAAGCATTAATAATGGTTTGTTCATATTGTAAAACAGCTTGTTTATAGGATTCTCGGGCTATTTCTACGGCTCTTTTGTTATTCCCCCAGTTCAGTAAAGGCTCGGTAATTAATACTTTCCCTCCCCAAGCAATAGGATTCCCGGAACTAATCCCTTTTACTATTTCCGAGGCAAGACCTCCTTGCCCTGTTAGAGAAAAAGAAGGAAATCGATTAGCTACGGCGACTCCAATTTGTGCGGATGCCGATACGGCTTGTTGATAAGCCTGCATAATGTCCGGTCGTCGCTCCAATAAGGTAGCAGGGGCTCCTACCGGAATATCCGGGATGGTTATTTTTTCAATACGAAGATAATCTCCAGTTTCAATAGGGTGAGGATTTTCTCCTAACAAGGTGTTTAACGTCAATGTTGTCTGAGCTACTGCCCGTTCATATTGTGAAATTGCAGCGGCTGCTGTTTGTAACTGAGATTCTGCTTGTCGTCTGTCCAGGCCTGAGGCTTTCCCATATTTGAATGAGGAATCAATCATTGCGAAAGAAATTTCTCGGGAACGATATGTTTGCCACGAAATATCCAAATTACGCTTGTATTCCAATAATGAGAAATAATTAGTGGCTACTTCTGATAATAAAGAGAGCATGGTTGCAGAATAACCATATTGGCTTGCTAACCATTCGGCTTTTGCTGATTGGCTCATCCGGCGTAATTTGCCAAAAATATCCAAAGTCCAGGATATGGAGGGCTGTACCGTATAATTTTGTGTCCAACCACTTTGTTTCGTATGTTCCCAAGTGGCCGAACCTGATAGATCGAAAGAAGGAGCCAGATCTGCCCGGGCAGAACGAGAGGTTAATCGGGCTTGTTCTATGCGGGAAAGAGCAATTGCTAAGTTTTTATTGGAATCAATGGCGATTCTAATTAATGAGTCCAATTTAGCATCTCCAAAATTTTTCCACCATGTACTGTCAATTATTATGTTTTGTGCTGCTCCGGATAAAGAGTCATACATATATTGGGACGGAGTATTGATTTGAGGAGATTTGAAATTGGGTCCTACCATACACCCTGTCAAAAGGAATGGAATTATAAGAGATAGATAATATCTATACGTTTTGACTTGATATTTCATTTCTTCTTTTTTTTCGTTTTTCATCGAATTTTTGAATTAATGTGTACAACATCGGGTAAATGAACAGTCCGATCATTGTAGCAATGAGCATACCACCTAAAAGAGCAATCCCCATAACATTTCGAGCTTGAGAATTAGAACCATGAGCAAAAATTAGTGGCATAACCCCTAAGATAAAAGCAAAAGTGGTCATAATGATAGGACGTACCCTGAGTTTGGCGGCTTCTAATACTGCATCGTGGGGAGATACACCTTCTTTTGATTTATCCAAGGCATATTCTATAATCAAAATAGCGTTTTTAGCTGATAGTCCGATTAACATGATTAGGGAGACCTGAAAAAAGATATTATTAACGAATTCTGGGAGAAAGAAATGTACTCCAAAAAGGAACAGTAAGGCTCCAAATACGGCAAAGGGTACTCCTAACAAGATAGAGAAGGGGAGGGTCCAACTTTCATACAGAGCAGCAAGAACTAAAAATACAAATACAAAGGCTGATAGATAAGTCATACCGCTTTTCCCTGCAGCTTCCTTTTCTTGATAGGACATTCCGCTGAAAGCATATCCCATATCTTTGGGTAATACCTCTTGAGCCGTTTCTTCTAAAGCATCCAAAGCCTGTGAAGAAGAATATCCTTTGGCTGCATTTCCCATAACGGTTATGGCATTATAAAGATTAAATTGAGTCAAATATTCTACGCCTGAGGTATCTGTTATGGTTACAAATGCAGAGAGTGGTACACTTTCCCCTTGACTGTTGGTGACAAAAAAATTACTTAAATCCGTTTTATTTTGTCGATACTTGCTTTCTGCCTGAATATAGGTTTGGTATAATTGGCCAAAACGATTGAAGTTATTTATATAACTTCCTCCTAAGAAAGTATTTAACAGTTCATGTATTTTATCCATGCTTACTCCTTCGTGATATGCAGCCTCTGAATCAATAGTAATTTTCCTTTGAGGAATATCCGCATTAAATTCAGTATATACAGTGGCTATTTCAGGACGTTTTTGTGCACGTTCTATAAATAAATCGGTGTATTGTGCCAGATATTCCGGAGTATTCCCTCCTTTATCTTGTATCATAATGGTAAATCCGGAACTTGTTCCAATACCAGGAATAGCAGGAGGACCAAAAGTATAAGCTGTACAACTGTTAATTTCCCTATATAATTGTTCGTTTAATTCATTGGCAATGGTATTTGCAGAGGCTCTGGTATTGTAATCAGTCAATTTAATAAAAAGAACGGCGCTATTGGAAGACGCAATGCCTGAAAGCATATTGTAACCACTTACTAAGGAGACACTTTCGACATCAGGACGAGCAGATACAATACGATACACTTCTTGTGCTGCAGCTTCAGTACGTTCCAAAGAAGCGGCATTCGGTAAGGAAATACTGGTCATTAGAAATCCTTGATCTTCTTCGGGTAAAAATCCGGAAGGAATTACCTTAAAAAGAGCAAATACAACAAATGAAGTAATGGCAATGAAGACCAAGGAGCGTAATGAATGGCGTGTGATAATATTCACTTTCGACAGATAGGTGTTCACCCGTTTTTCAAACCATTGATTAAATGCACCGAAAAAAACATGTGTGGTTTGTTGTTTGGGTCTTAACCAAATGGAACAAAGAGCAGGACTGAGGGTTAATGCATTAATGGAAGAAATAATCACAGAAAATGCTATTGTAATGGCGAATTGTTGGTACATTAACCCTGTAATACCCCCAATAAATGATACCGGAATGAAAACGGCTGTTAAGACAAGAGTGGTTGCTATAACAGGCGAAGAGACTACTTTCATTGCTGCAATAGTAGCTTCTTTGGCTGACATTCCTTTTTCAATATTTACCTGGACGGCTTCTACTACAACAATGGCATCATCTACAACCAGACCGATAGCCAGAACCAATCCCAATAAAGAAAAGACATTAACCGTAAAACCCAATAACGGGAAAAGTGTAAAAGCTCCGATGAGGGCTACAGGAATAGAGGCTACAGGAATGATCATAGCACGAATATCCTGAATGAATAAATAGATGATTAATACAACTAAAATCAATGCAATAATCAGAGTCCAAACTATCTCCTTCATTCCTGTTTCAATGACAGTTGTGGTATCTACCATTAAATCGTATTTCATCCCGTCCTCAAATTTTTCGGATAATGAAGCCATAACTGCTTTGGCTTTATTCCCTACTTCCAAAGCATTACTTCCTGGAGTTTGATACAACATAATCATTGCACAAGGTTTATCCCCAAAAGAAGAAGATACATCATAGGATTGAGAGCCGAACTCAATTCTGGCTACATCTTTTAAAAAAACTTGAGATCCATCATTCAATACTTTAACAATGATATTGCCATACTCTTCGGGGGTAGATATGGCAGGAGGCAAGACTACCGTATAGGTAAATTCTGTTCCTTCAGGAGCAGGAGAGCCTCCTAATTTCCCTACCGGATAAATACCACTTTGTGATTCAATAGCATTAATGACATCACTAATACTTAGATTCAAATAATGTAGTTTATCCGGTTCAATCCATACTCGCATAGAATACTCTCCTGCTCCCATGACATTGACTTTCCCCACTCCGTTAATTTTCAACAATTCATTTTTTATATTGATGGTTGCATAATTTGAAAGAAAATCACCATTATAACGACCATCACTATATAAAGTGAAAATCATTAAAAAACTGTTCATGGTTTTTGTTGTAGATACGCCTTGTTGTCTTACTGATGCAGGAAGCATAGGGGTAGCTGTAGAAACTCTGTTTTCTGTAAAAACAGTATTCATGTCAATATCTGAACCTATATCAAAACTGACTTGAAGAGACATACTCCCATCATTGGCACATGTGGATTGCATATAAAGCATATTTTCCACGCCCATAATATCCTGGGATATGGGAGTCGCGACAGATTGCTGTACTGTTGAAGCATCTGCACCTTGATAAGAGGCTGAAACTTCTACTACTGGAGGAGTAATATCAGGATATTGTTCAATGGGTAGGGATTGTAGGGAAATTAATCCTAAAATGACAATTACTATGGATATAACCATAGCAAATATTGGTCTTTGTACAAAAAAGTTATTCATCTATTGCCCTCCACTATTTAATTATTTAAGGAGTCTGTCTGAATGAGTACAGGTTTTATTTTCATGCCATTGCGGGCCTTTTGTAAACCGTCTATTAATATTTTGTCGCCAGGTTGGATGCCAGATGTAATAGCATAAAAATTCTTGTAAGGGAAAGCTATTTCTACCGATTGGTAAAACAAAGTACTATCCGGTTTGACAATATAAATACTGGTTAATCCTTGTACTTCATTTACTGCTCGTTGTGGAATCAGTATCATAGGATGTGCGTCTCCTACTCCTGTCAATACACGGGCAAAAGTTCCTGGTCTAATCTTTCCTTCCTTGTTTGGGAAGGAAACATGTACCACCATTGCTCCTGTTTCATTGTTAACAGACGGTTCCGTATAATTATAGGTTCCGGGATATTCATAAAATGAGCCATTGGGCATCATAAGACGAATATCTGAAAAAATGGAATCAATGGATAATTCAGGTTGTATCTTTTGTAAATTCAAAAATTCTCGAACAGGTAAATAGATATATATGACAATGCTGTCGGTAGAATAAATGGTGGTAAGTTGTGTATATGCTGTACCACCTCCCACATAATCACCTACGGCTGCAGTGGAGGAGGCAATATAACCACTTGCCGGAGCTCTGATTTTTGTATAACTTAAATCTAATTTGGCCAATTCCAACGCTGCTTGAGCTGCCTTAACGGCTTCTTTACTTGATTCAAAATCAGCAATAGCTTGATCTAAAGCACTTTGACTGATGGCATTGATACGTGCTAAAGGAACACTACGTTTATAGTTACTTTCAGCGGCTTTGAATGTTGCATAGGCACTGGCCATATTGGCATTTGCTTGCATAACAGCTGCATTGAATGGGGCAGGGTCAATTTGATATAATAAGTCTCCTTTTTTTACTTTTTCTCCACTGGAAAAATATTTTCCAGTGAGATAACCTGTAACACGAGGTTGTATAACGTAACTGTTATTAGCATAGGTTTGTCCTGTAAATAATTGGCTATAAGGCATGTCAACTGATATGGCTTCTGTGACATTCAATTCAAATAAAGGTTCATTTTCTTGAGAAGATTTATGAGATGAACATGCTGAAAGGGAATAAATACAAAATATGGAGAAAATAATACACACATTTGTTTTCATATCAATTAATTTCATAGATGGGTAAAATTTTTATTAAAAAGGATTTAAACAAAAAATATACCATTGGTTGAATGAGAAATAAAATCGAAAACAGAGTCTATATGATGAAAAAAAAGTATATTTGCGACGGTTTTAATCTAAAAATAATATGAAACTATCAGAAATTTTATCCATCTCCGGTCAACCCGGTCTTTACAAATTCGTAGCTCAAAGTAAAAGCGGAATTATTGTAGAAAGTTTGTCCGATGGGAGACGTATGCCTGTACAAGGGACATCCAAAGTGAGTTCATTAGGAGATATTGCCGTATTTACTGAAAACGAAGA
>CASFOM010000149.1 GCA_949296295.1 uncultured Alistipes sp.
ATGACTGGATTTTCGGTTATCTTAGAAAATATATTGCAGATTTGAATAGTCAGACTTTTGCCATTGGGCTTCAATGTATATCAGATGGCCATTGGAGGATTACTTCACACGGGGAAAATTATGGGAAATTATTAAGCGATGTTGTAAATGAATTTATTGCTCCTATTAAAGAAAATGATAAGAAAATTCGATTGAGTAAGAATTTTTGTGAAATACAATTTGAATATGAAAGGATAATGAAGTTACTTAATAAAAGATTATCAGAGATAGTGACCAATCCCCAAAAAATAATTTCTGATGAAGACAAGGAAAAAATTATCCACCCCTATTAATGATTTGGACAATATTCAATTTTGAGTATCCCGAAAGAGCTGTTATCCGAGATGCCTCAAAGACTACTGAAAAGGGGATACAAGACCTAACGGAACAACAATAAGCAATATTATCATTCTTAAAAGAACATCCGAAAGTAATCCGAAAGGAAATAAGTGAAAACATTTCTAATATTACAGAAGATGTTGTAAGATATAATCTTTCCCGACTTCAAGAGCTTGGTTTGGTGAAATCTATGGGAGATAATTTTATCCATATTGCTGTCCCTATAACTGCTCATGATACTGCTCATGATACTGCTCATGTATCTGAACATATAAGAAATCTTGTCGCTTGCATAGATGGTGAAGTTGATAGAGAAACACTGCAATCAATATTAGGAATTAAGCATCGGACATATTTTCGTAATACATATCTAAAACCATCCATGGATCAAGGATACATAGAGTTTACTTTACCTAATGAGAAGCAAAGTAAATTACAAAAATATCGCCTTACGGCAAAAGGGTTGTCATTAAAGGAGACTTTGAAGAATAGCAAATAGCGATTTAGATAATAGAAATGAACGAAGGAAACGAAATAATCCTGTATCAGGACGATAACGAAATATCTCATGTATCTCCGTAAGGCATTACTGAATATTGCAGAAATTCGGTGGAACAATGGAGGGATTACTTCTTTGGATAAAAGATATATCAAAGATATTTAACCTCTTATCCTCAGATTACGATTCCTGATGGCTATGCAGCGGTTTATGATTCTGACACACCTCCTTTATGGAGGTGTGTCAGAATGAACAAACGAAATATTGATAACAACGGATGGTTGTTCAGGTAAATCAAAATCCGAACGGCTTATTTTTCTTCGTTCGTTAAAGAGTTGTATTGCTCGTCTGTCACAGGTTCCAACCATTCGTTGGAGGTGTTTTCTCCGGCAAGTTCCACCGCCAGATGAGCAAACCAGCTGTCGGCAGCTGCTCCATGCCAATGTTTTACTCCGGCCGGAATATGGATGACTGTGCCGGGCAGAATTTCCTGAGCCGGTTTACCTTCTTCCTGATACCAGCCTCGACCGGCTACTCCGATGAGCATCTGACCACCTCCCCTTGTGGCTTTGTGGATGTGCCAATGGTTGCGGCAACCGGGCTCGAAAGTGACGTTGGAGATGTTTACCTGTTCCTGTGAAATGGGGGCAAGGTAACTGTTCCCGGTGAAGTATTGCGCGTAGGCCGTGTTCGGTTCGCCAACAGGGAAAATCATCTCGCGTTGGAATGCAGCTTTGGCATCTTCTCCAACCGTATCTTCCGTCCAGACCTCTTTGGCGAGATTGAATGCTGCCCATGCCTTGGGCCAACCTGCATAGAAGGCAATGTGGGTGATGATTTCAGCAATCTCTGTGCGGGTGATGCCGTTGTTCTTCGCTGATTGAAGATGAAATACCAATGAATTGTCTGTGATGCCCTGACTGATAAGAGATGTGAGCGTTACCAAACTGCGGTCGCGCAAACTGAGTTTGTCCGTACGGTTCCATACCTGACCGAAGAGGACATCATCGTTTAATTCTGCAAATTTAGGCGCAAACTCTCCCAACTGGTTGCGTCCTGCTGTCTGTACTATCTTTTCTTGTGCCATGACGTTGAAGGTTAATAAAATCAATCCTGAAAGTAAAAAAAATCTATTCATAATCATTTCATTTATTGAATGAAGTTGTTGATTTGGTTTTTGGAATTAAGGGGAGTCTGGTCGGACAATACCAATGATTTAATCATGTGCAGCGTCCCCTGTTTGTATTTTTGAAAATGGGCGGATGCAATATGTGATTCATAGGCTTCCTGACTTGCGTATGTCTCGAGAATGGTAATCATACAGGGATTGGCCTTCTCGCTGACGGCATACATGGTCAATACTCCCGCTTCCGTGCGCAGCGACACCTCCCCTACCTCGGTTGCATAACTCATATATTCATCGAGAAATTCCGGATAGACCTCTATTTTCGATAACCGGACAATCCCGTCGGAAGACATCGGCAGTTTCGCACACATCCCCGGTTTTTTGTCTAAATTCAGGCATTGACCGATAATTTCACCCGTTGCAAGATAGGAATAGGTGGGGAATGCGAACAAAACGGGTTTCAGACGGGTATAGTCAAGTTGGCCGTTATGGTCGAGTACTTCCGGAGCGGCATAGGTATTTATAACGGTACAGATAAAATTATCAAATCCTTCCGTTTCATAAATATCTGTTACGTTGCATTCCATGGTTAAGGGAGACTCGTCGATTACGGGGCTTCCATTTTCTCCTGTGTGATAATCGAAGATTCGGGATTTATCAACTGAAGCACCGCTTACGCTGCCGACGTAATCGGCTCTTGACAACATCTCACGACTGACTAAGTTAATCGACAGTTTCCTGGATTTCTTTATGCCCTGATTGGTGTAATGCTGTTTGCTCATACTTAGGAGAATACGGTCGTGACCGATGATGCCTGTATGGCCTACGACGAGCCAATTGACTTTCCCGTTCACCTCTGTACCGACCACCGTCAATGGTTTCGGATAGAGAGCCAACAGGTTTCCGATATTTTTCTTTTCCATGTTTTTGATGTTTGGCGGGTTGTCTGTTCCGTTCCCTGTCATACTGCATGAAAGCCCAATGAGAGACAGAAGAGAGAAAACAAATTTTATCATCTTTAATTTCTATTGTTATAATTTATTGCTTATCTGTGATTCTTGATGAAGAGGAGACCGTTTACAAAAATCTTTTCTTCTTATAATCCGTATTTTTTTGTGGATAACCATGATGAATCAGGTCCCGCAATATCTCCATTTCATTCTCTTCCAGGCGGAAGGAGGTTGTTGCATCTGCAAATCCGGATGGTACTCCTTCCTGCACAAGAAATCTTCTCAATATTTGCCGGGGAGTGGTACGGTAACGGTCTGCAATAAAGCATACGACTTCGTCTTTGTACAATTCCTCGGGAATATCGGTTAAATCATTCATGTTATTCTCTTTTTTTGATGATACAAAGTTACTTGCCCCTCTGAAAATGGATGTAACGATAGGAGGGAAGTTTGTAACGTTTTTACTGATTTTCAGGGAGTGATGTTCGGTGGTTTGACAGGAATGATGTATTTTTGTAGTGTATGAGGTATATTAATCTGTCGAGGTGTTATGAGCAAGGTGATGAAGATAAAGAACGTGGGCGATTACAGCCGTTGGCTCGGGCATATAGATCGTCATCCGTTGGTTAGCGTCATTAATTATGCGGAGTTGTCTCCTGTTCGTCACAGCCTGAATAATTATAGTGTTTATGGTATTTTCTTTCACGACGAGGCGGAGATTGATTTGGCCTACGGGTGTGGCAAGTACGACTATAAAAAGGGAACGGTTATTTGTGTAGCTCCCGGTCAGATCGGGGGAAAGGAAGATAATGGGGAACGGGTGAAGCTGACAGGATGGGCTTTACTTTTTCATCCGGATTTGTTGCATCATACCCCGTTGGAAAAGAACATAAAAAATTACTCTTTTTTCGATTACCGGGTGAATGAAGCCTTGCACATGACTGATGAAGAACATGATATCTTCGTGTCGTTGATGCAACAGATACGGAATGAGCTTCAGAAAAGGCGGGATGACCTTCAGGATGTGATTATTGTCGGGTATATTGAATTGGTTTTGAATTTTTGCCAACGTTTTTATAATCGGCAGTTCATGACCAGAAAAATAGTAAATTCAGATATTCTGATGAGGTTTGACAGTCTGCTCCATGACTATTATGAAAAGAGTATTCAGCTGAAACTCGGTTTGCCTACCGTTCAGTATTGTGCTGATAAATTATGTATGTCTTCCAACTATTTTGGTGATTTAATCAAAAAAATGACCGGAGATACTCCCAGCAATTACATCCGTCAATATGTTATTCAATATGCAAAAAACAAACTTGCAGACGGAATGAGTGTGACAGAAGTCGCTTATGAGTTGGGATTTGAATATCCCCAGCATTTAAGCCGGATGTTTAAACAACAGACCGGGATAACGCCATCCAGGTTTTGTGCGGATTTCCGTCAAAAGTAATTCTTTGTAAAGAATCATTTTCCTTTTGGGAAATATGGATTTTTATGGTGGGAGATATTAAAAATCTGTTCGGGTAATGTATCCCGAACATTTTGAACTTCAGAAAAGATGTTGTCTGTGATTCCTTTTGGAGACTTTCTTTTTTTACATGGCGTAAGAATAATTTTCAAGTTATCCGGAAAGAAGAGAAACCGTCTTTTGAGAATCCTGTAAAAAAAGGAGAGGCTCCCTAATACAAGGAAACCTCCCGCTACAATTATATAGCAAAGTTATCTTCAAGCGGCGGACAAACAGCGTCCCAACGATGGGAAAAATTTCGCCAGAAATCTTGTTGAACCATTTGTCCACCAATTTAGACGATTAGCCAGAGATAATCGTCACGTTGCAAAGGTGAGAAATATTTTTTAATTGACAAAATATTTTTTTACTTTTTTACTAATCCTAATTGATGCCCCATGACTTGTTCTTTGGTTTTCAGATACTTAATATTATATGGGTTGGGGGGGATAATAATCGGAATATTCTCTACAATGGTCAATCCATAACCTTCTAATCCTTTCCTCTTTTGTGGATTGTTCGTCAATAATCGTAGTTTCGTTACACCCATTTCTCTCAATATCGTTGCCCCTACTCCATAATCCCGGTCATCTGCTCCAAAACCTAATTTCAGGTTCGCCTCTACCGTATCCAAACCCTCTTCCTGCAATTTATATGCATGAAGTTTGTTGAATAATCCAATGCCACGACCTTCCTGACTCAGATAAACAATCATTCCCTTCCCTTCCTGTTCAATCATACGCATCGATTCGTGTAACTGGGCCCCGCAGTCGCACCGGCAGGAGCCAAAAATATCTCCCGTTGCACAGGATGAGTGCATCCGAACCAGGACAGGTTCATCTTTTTCCCAGCTCCCTTTCGACAAGACAATATGTTCCAGCTGTTGGTCGCTGTTCTGAATAAAAGGAGTCATCTTGAAATGGCCGTATTCCGTCGGCATATCTACCGTTACTCCTCGCGTAACTAAGGTTTCCGTTTGTAACCGATAACGAATCAAGTCGGCAATGGAAATGATTTTTAATCCGAATCGTTCCGCTACTTCAAGAAGCTGTGGCAAACGGGCCATCGTCCCGTCTTCGTTCATGATTTCTACCAAAACGCCTCCCGGATTCAATCCGGCCAATCGCGTTAAATCAACCACTGCTTCCGTATGTCCCGGACGACGCAAAACCCCTTTGTCTTGGGCCATCAACGGGAAAATATGTCCCGGACGTCCCAAATCTGCCGGTTGTGTCTTCGGATCGGCCAAGGCACGAAGCGTAGCTGCCCGGTCCGCAGCGGAGATGCCTGTGGTACACCCATGTCCCAATAAATCCACAGATATTGTGAAGGGGGTGGAGTGTAATGAGGTATTTTCTCCTACCATCATGTCTAATTGCAATTCCTGACAACGACTGCGTGTCATGGGAGCGCAAATCAACCCTCGTCCGTAACGGGCCATGAAGTTGATGATTTCAGGTGTGACGGTCTCTGCCGCAGTGATAAAGTCTCCTTCGTTTTCCCGGTCTTCATCATCCACTACAATGACGATTTTCCCCGCCTTGATATCTTCCAAGGCTTCCGGAATGGTGTTCAGTACGGATGGTTTATGATTTTTGTTTTCCATATTTTTCGCTTCTCCTTTTGATATATCTGATAATCGGTTCAAAAATGTGTTTCAGTCGCTTGATTTGCATAAGGTACCAGTCTGAATTCAGTAATTGTGAATCCGTGGCTGACTTATACGTTAAAAAAATCGCTAAGGGAAATAGAATGAATGAGGAGAGCCACATCCCTAAAAATGGGGACCAGGCTCCGTCGTTCACTAATTTCTTCCCGGTCATGGTGATAATGTAGTAAATTAGGAAAAATCCTACGGAAATAACGATGGGAGTTCCCAAACCTCCTTTCCGGATGATGGCTCCTAAGGGCGCACCAATCAGGAAAAAGATAAGAATGGAAACCGGTAACGACAACTTCTCGTGCCAGCTTGTCTGGGAGCGGTAGAGGGAGATGGTCGTGGTACGCAAGTCATTGTGCTGAGTCTCCACGTAACGTCCCAAGTCGTTTAACTTGTTTGTGGCATTGAGCAGTATCTGGGTCTGGGTACCGATGTTCAACCGGTCGAAATCACTCTCTTCCATTCGGAAAGAGTGGTGTTTGGCCTGGGCTATCGAGTCATTGTCAAAAACAGCATATTCAAGCGTGTCGCGGTTCATCAGGTAATGTTTGAAGAGGGCATTCTTCATCGCTGCCAATTTATTCGCTGTTTCTATCTCCAAGGAGTCGATATCCCCTTCCAGCTCCTTCAGGTTTTTGGCGCTTGAATCGTTCCCGAACACTGAATTTCCGGAACGTTTGAAGTTGAACCCTTCCAGCTCGAAGAACATCTCCTCGTAATCAAACGTGTGATGGCTGAGTTCCGGTGCATCGTACCATTGCCACGTCCGGTTCGTCTCATAGTTGTGTCCGCTGTGGAGACGTACCCGGAGGAAATTCTTGTCTTTGGAGAGGTCTATATATCCCGAATCGGCTACTATGGTACGCGCTTTTTCCGGTTCCCGCGTGTCGTAAATCAATACGTCGGTCAGCTTGCGCGTTTCCGGATCTTGTTTCCCTACGCGGATACTGATATTGGGTATGCCGTTGAAGAAGATACCGTCCTTGAACTCGATTTCCTGACGTTGCTGGCGGATATCATAAAGAATCTCCTGCATCTTCTCAAAGGAGTACGGAACAAAATTATTGGCAACGAAGAAACTGGCGGTGGCCATGCAAGCGGCTACAACAACCAAGGGCCGAAGAATCTTGGGCAGGGAGATGCCCGCTGCTTTCAAGGCTAACAACTCGTTGTTCTCGCCTAAGTTACCCATGGTCATAATGGCTGCCAGGAGGGTAGCCAAGGGCAATCCTAACGGCATCAAGGTTGAGGTGGCATAGAACAATAACTCAATGATGACACTCATGGGAAGCCCTTTCCCGACCAATTCATCGATATATCGCCATAGAAAATTCATCAACAGGATGAACATGACGATAAAGAAGGTCAGAAACATCGGACCTAAGTAACTCTTTAATAAAAATTTATTTACCGTCTTCATACCAAATCGCAAAGATACGACAAATTTATAAAGTTCCCTCGCTTTTCTCTTTTCCTCTGCTGAAAATAGGAGCCCCGGCCTCGGTTATTTTCAGAATCGTGATGTAATGGGTGTAGAAGGGGGCAATATTATAAAAACTGATTATTCTCTTTTTATATTGTCCTTTCCCTTTGTTTCTCATCTTTACCTGAAAGTTTTTTTGAAAAGGGCTTCCTTCAAAAGAATGCCAAACCCGTTGGAGGAAAAGACAAAAATGGATAAAGGAGTGAGAATAAGAAAAAAACGGGTAAAATTGCAGAAAAAGAAAAAACTGTTTATCTTTGCACTCTGATTTTATTAACTCAATAATCAATTAATGTACGCAATCGTAGAAATTGCAGGTCAACAATTTAAAGTTGAAAAAGATCGGAAACTGTATGTTCATCGCTTGAAAGGCGAAGAAGGTTCGTCAATCAGTTTCGATAAAGTCCTGCTGGTAGACAATGACGGACAGGTTAAGGTGGGCGCACCTGCTGTAGAAGGCGCCTCTGTGAAAGCGAAAATTTTATCGCATTTGAAAGATGATAAGGTAATCGTTTTCAAAAAGAAAAGAAGAAAAGGTTATAAAGTGAAGAACGGTCATCGCCAGTTCCTTTCACAGATTGTAATCGAAGAAATTGTTGGATAATTTAAACACTGTTAGAAATGGCACACAAGAAAGGTGTAGGTAGTTCAAAGAACGGTCGGGAATCCGAAAGCAAACGTTTGGGTGTGAAGCTTTTCGGCGGTCAGTTCGCAAAAGCCGGCAATATTATCGTACGTCAGAGAGGAACCGTTCACAATCCTGGTGAAAATGTAGGTATGGGTAAAGATCATACTTTATTCGCATTGGTGGACGGAACCGTAACTTTCCAAAAGAAAGCCGGAAATAAATCGTATGTATCGGTAGTACCGGTCAGCGAATAATGGAGCGCGACGTTTAACTTTTGTAGTCTATAAACCAAGAGAAGGAGCCCGGAAATTTTCCGGGCTCCTTCTCTTGTATCTGGGGAAGAAAGGGAAAAAATACGCGAATTGAACGATGGAATTGACATCCATTCTAAAGGAGGTATGATTCCTATCCGTTTGCTTGTGCGATACCGTCAAAGATTCTGTCGTTTTCCTGTGTGGAAAAACGTGAGCGGGATATCATGACACAACGGTTTGAATTTCGCGGAGGTGATTTCCTCCGATTCGGTCCCTTTTATTCTTCCTAACGTCTTCTGTTTTGCTGATTCTTGAATATTGGAAAAGGGGTTGCGCCAAATGAAAATGGCACAACCCCTTTAAGGTACAGATTCTTTTAGAACGATAATAAAAGATTATTCCATCCCTTCTATCTGGATTTCATCGATGTAAAGCGTACTGCCCGGAGCTCCTGAAAATTGATCGCCCAAATAACTTGAAGAACATACAATCGCTAATTTATAGCTCTTGCTGGAATCGTAGGTTCCTGTATAATTCAAGGCAATGTTGAAAGGAGTATATTCCGCAACAGGAGTTCCGCTAATCAATTCTCCTCGTGCAATTACTTTTGAATCATTGGTGTTCAAGGTATGGCCGGTGAGGGTTTCTGACGGATCACTTACTTCATACAATACTACCTTAATGGACATTTTGTCTGCTTGTGATGCATCTTCTACCGCTATATTGGATTGACTCGCATTATCACAACGGTAGAAGGTAGCTCCTGGTGTGTATTTGTAATATCCGCTCACAGCTTTGGGTTGGAAATAAATCATGGAACCGAATTTTGTCCCGTTCAGAGGATCAGTGGTGGCATGGCTCATATTAAAGGTTCCTGTGAAGAGAGAACCGGCCGTAATCTTGGGGATGGCGGGAAGATAACCTGGAGCCAGGCTGGGAGAACCGTTGGTATCGTAGGTATGAATAACGGCCCCTTTCCCGGTATAACCATCGTCCACAGGCATTACGGAATAGGTCTTGTCCTTAGGAAAACTTCCCATCATTTTCACAAACATCAACCCTTGATTGCTGGTTGCCCAGTTGGCATCTCCAGGGATGGGGAACTTTTGGTATTCTTCATCACCATCGCTGTATTCATTCCATTGTTCGAAGGTGGCGGATATTCCTGTAATGACAAGTACCCGATATTTGTTTTGTACGGTACCGTCTTCGGATGTTACTACATATTCTATCGGTTGAGACAAGTCTATTTCTGCCCCGCTGGCCGGTTCTACGGTAGCTCCTTCCGAGATGGTAAGGGTGGGGCTGATTTTTACTGCTTCTGAAGTGTTTACCCGAATGGTAATCGTTTTCGCAGAACCGTCCAATACGGGCTCTCCGTCTATTGCATCGGAACCGGTCACTGAAAAGCCGGTAATCAAGGCTTCTGAACTTTGATCTTCTGCCATCTTCGTCCCGTCAAACGTCACTCCGATTTGCAGGTCCGTACTCGGTTGGTAGATGGAAAGTGCCAACGTAAGAACACCATCAAAGATGTTGCCTTCTGTCAAAGTAACGTTTACTTCCCCCAAATTATCAAAGGTTAATGTGGCCTGTTTCTCTTCTAAAACAACCCGGCTGTTCTCAAAGGAGGCCGGTACTTCATCCAGAACGATGTCTCCAACGGGCAGTCCCGAGAAAGAGAAATTTTTTATCTCTAATTTAACGGCAGTCCCTGAGTTATTGGCCGTTACATAGATTTTCTGCTTTTGTTCAGGCATGGTGGCATCTCCTACGGTAACCGTTAAATACCCTTTATAGACACCCGTTGTCCCTTGTACCTCTTCGGAACCATCATCGGTATCGTTTGTTTTGCTTCCGTCAAACGTTACTCCAATCTCCAATTCGGTTGATTGTTGGTAAATGGATAACGTTAGGGTTAAACGGTCATCGGCTATTGCCCCTTCCGACAGAGTAATATCTACCGCGCCTAAATCACCTAAGGAAAGAGTGGTCTGTTTGCTGCTTAAAACCACTTGTCCGTTTTTATAAACAGCAGGTACTTCATCCAGAACAATATCTCCAATGGGCAGTCCGGAAAAGGAGAAGTTCTTAATCTCCAATTTGACAGCTGTCCCTGTCGTGTTGGCCGTTACATGAATTTTTTGTGTTTGGGCAGGCATGGCGGTTCCCCCTACGGTGACCGTTAAGTCCCCTTTATACATCCCCGTTGTGGCTTTTACTTTTGCCGTAAGATCTTCTCCAGGTCCGTCATTCTTGTTGCAAGAACCTAAAACTAAAACCGATAAGGCTAAGTATAATAAGCTTTTCAGTCTTTTCATACAATTTAATTTTTGTTCTGTAAAACAAAGGAGTCCCTTTGCTTTACAGAAAGGTTAATACTATGAAAAACGGAATCTCTTTTCGAAAAAATGACCGAAAAGGAAATTACGTTTCTCGCGCCTAAGATATATATAAAATTATCAACCGCAGATATGAAAAAGGATAAAAAAAATAAAAAAAGGATAATAAAGAGGAAGAGAAAAATCTTTCTTATTTTGTAATGTGTTGAAAAACAGTATGAAAACAAAAAATATCGTTGAAAGGGGAAAAAATAATGAAGAGGGGAAGAGCTGGGCTTTTGGGGGGATGGACGGGTTAAGGTTTTACGGAGACGGAGGCTTGAAGCATGTGATGTTTCCCCGGGGCTCCCGGAAGTCGTTTTACCTCAAAGCCTGCTGCGCGGAGGGCACGTTTGATTTCTCCTTTCGCGGCATAAGTGACTAATAAGGCTCCCGGACGCAACGATTGATAAATCTTTTGAAAAAGGGAGGTACTCCATAACTCCGGTTGGCAATCATACGCAAAAGCGTCGTAATAGACCAAATCGAACGGTTGGTCCGGGAGAGACCAGCTCTCCATCGTTCCCAAATGTTTGTACAAGGTAAAATCGGGGGCTATGGAAACGGTGGTATCCCATGGAGCCGCGTGCATTTGCAGAAAGTCGTGATAACTCTCCGAATCGGTCAGGGCTTCGTAATTCAATGAAACGACTGTCTCTTGTGTGATGGGGTAGGCTTCTACGGTATAGTAAACGGCATGGCGGGGACGAAACGGCTTCGCCTCTTTTGCTGGGTCCGTCGGCTCCCGAAGAGCTGAAAGGGTTAACAAGGCATTCAGTCCCGTCCCAAAACCCATTTCAAGGATATGAACCGGCTCGGCAGAAACCTGATGGAGTCCCGCTTCGATATATACGTGGCGACTTTCCGTCGCGGCTCCGAAAGAAGAGTGATAACTCTCTCCCAAAAGAGGATGCCGCAACGTATGGCTCCCATCAGCGGTCATCTCGGGCAATGGGTGGATGAATGGCATGAGGAATCAGCGTTTTTCTAACAGTACTACATTTTCTACGTGATGGGTATGGGGAAACATATCGACGGGTTGCACCTTCACCACCCGATACTCCTGATCCATCAGTGACAAATCCCGGGCTTGTGTCGCCGGATTGCAGCTGACATAAACGATGCGCCGGGGAGCGGCTGACAATACCGTAGCTGTTACCTCTTCGTGCAATCCTGCCCGCGGGGGATCGAGAATGATTACGTCCGGAAAACCATTCTCTTCCATAAAACGTTGGCAAAGAACATCTTTCATATCTCCCGCATAAAATGTCAGGTTGTCCAACCCGTTGAGCCGGGCATTCGCTTTGGCATCTTCAATAGCTTCCGGAACATACTCTATGCCCACCACTTTTCGGGCTCCGCGCGCTACGAAATTGGCTATCGTGCCGGTTCCCGTATAAAGGTCATAAACCATTTCGGACCCGCTTAAAGAGGCAAATTCCCGGACAACTTCATATAATTTGCAGGCTTGTGCCGAATTGGTCTGGTAAAACGATTTGGGCCCTACTTTGAATTGCAGGTCTTCCATTTGTTCAATGATGTAATCCCGACCGGAATAGAGGTGTACGGGCAAATCGGCGTAGGAGTCGTTCATCTTTCCATTGATGATGTACATCAGAGAGGTCAGTTCCGGGAAAGAGGTCCGTAAATATTCCAGCAAGGCGGTTCTCCGTTCCGTATCTTCGTACGCGAAGACGACGATGAGCATGACATCGCCCGTAGAGGCTGTCCGTATGACGATGTTGCGGAGGAAGCCTTCATGGGTGCGTATGTTGTAAAAAGGATATTCATGTTCCACCGCGTAATTCTTTACCGCCAACCGAAGGGCGTTTGACGGTTCCGGTTGCAGATGGCATCTCTCGATATCTAAAATTTTGTCAAACATCCCTGAAACATGGAATCCCAAGGCGTTGTCAAAGGATGCTTCCTCGTCCTGTTCGAGCTCGCGACGGGGAATCCACCGTTTGTTGCAGGCGGTAAATTCGAGCTTGTTCCGGTAATATCGGGTTTGTTCTGAACCGAGAATGGGAGAAATGGGTGGCAATTCAATGTGCCCGATGCGTGTCAGCTGGTCAATGACCTGCTGCTGTTTGAAGGCTAACTGACGCTCATAAGGAAGGTGTTGCCAACGACATCCTCCGCAATCGCCGTAATGGGAGCAGAACGGTTCGCACCGCAAAGGCGAACGGGTCCGGTAATGAACGGCGTAACCTTCCATAAACCGACGGCGTTTGGCCGTAATCTGTACATCCACCACATCTCCCGGAACGGTCATCGGGACGAAGACCACCACATCACCGTACCGCCCGAGGGCTTTGCCTTCAGCGGCAATATCCGTAATTTCCAATGCTTCAATCAACGGGTATTTGTTTCTTTTTCTTGCCACGTTCAAAAATATTAAAACAGGTTATCCTCTTCTTTCCGCTTGCGAAAGTACAAAAAAGAATCGGGTTTGCAGGATAAAATACCGTTTCCTGTCGTTTTTCCTTCGTTTTCTTTGAATACTCTCCTTCGAAAACGGCGGAAGAGGAGCATAGTTGTATGCTGTTGTATCGGAATCCGGACTGAGGAATTTATAAAAGTAAAAACTCTCCTTTCACCCCTTTTCCTCTTTTCATGTCTTTGTTTATTCATTTCTGTCCCCTTTCATGGAACGGCACCAAATTTTTATCTTGCCCCCTGTGTCCTGCCCTTTTCCTTTCGGCCCTTTCTCTTGTCCTTTCCTGCCTTTGAGGGTTAATAGGGGTGATAAGGGGCTTGCATGACATTGAGGGTTTTCGGTAGCCATACCCGGTAACGGGATTTCCGATTCCAATCGTTCCCTGCCGAGGCAAAATCGCAAAGATGGAGGGTATGGACGGCTCGTCCATCCTCTAAGTTGGTTCCGGTAGTCATGGCAACGGTAAAGGTCATCCAGGCAAAATCGGGAGACGCTGCCGGGTGTAATTCCACGTATCCGTCTCGTTGCTCCACAACAACGCATTCATCGACAAAACCGTCTTCAAAACGGCTGTCCCGGGCCAGAACAACAGGTCCCCGCAAAATGGCCTGCATCCCGTTCCGTTCTTCTATGCGTCCCCGCAGATCCAACTGCAAAACAAGGCTGTCTCCTGCCTGCCAATGACGGCTTACCGTCAGGTATTTCCCCGCTTTCGCCCCCTTGATTTCTTCCCCGTTTACCGTTGCTGTCGTTTGTCGGCTCCAGGAAGGAATGCGCAAGGAAACGGGGAAAGAGGTGGGACGTTCTGGAAGGATACGGATGACAATGCGGTCGGTTACAGGATAACCGGTCTCTTGCTGTATGGTCACTTTCCCTTTATAGGGAAGCAGGAAAGAGGCTTGTGAGGAGGTATAGAAATGGATTCGAAGCGTATCCTGACAGGCCTGGTAGCAGAAACGCGGAATCAGAACGAAGGCACGCGGTCCGTTGGCATTGCAGCAGTTGATGTGCATTCCGCACTGTTCCTCGCCCTCGTACCGATATCCTTCCAAAGGACTGTATTTGGCTATTTGGGACGCGTCATCTTTTAGAGAGGCGGGCAGGGCATTGAAGGCACTCCTTTCCAAATAGTCTGCATAACAGGGATTGCCCGTCAGACAGAGCAGCTTGTAGCAGAGCTGCATCCAGGTAAAAGTGACGCAGGTCTCCATGGTATGATAGGTGGGAAGGGTTTGTCGTTCCTTTCCTCCGTACCAGCATTCAAAAGCACTGCCGGAACCGGCGATATTGATTTCTTCCCGGAAAATATGTCCGGCGGTCTGTTCCACCACTTTCAGATAGAGCGGGTTACGGGTGATTTTATACAATTCGGGCAATCCTATGTAACAGGACATCATCTCATAGGCTTTCTGCCCGTTCTCGCGCGAAAACCATTCTTTCGGATGGGGAAAACGGGCGGCTACCGGAACTTCGTCCTGAGCTTTGCTGATGAGTTGCGGCCCTTCCGGGGTTTCCCACTGTACCACGATGTAACGGGCAAAATCGAGATAACGTTTCTCTTTGGTCCGCTGGTAAAGGTACAGGATGGGTTCAAGGATGGAGCTGCTGGCCATCCCCCGATAGTTGCCGGTGGTGACTATGTTGGTTTTCTCCGGTCCTACCTGGCTCAACAGATGGTCGGCAAGACGGCAGGCGGCCCGTAAAACTTTTCGGTCTCCCGACAGGTCATACCACGTGAGAAGTCCCAACAGGGTATATTTTCTCCCCCAGACATCCCATTGCTGCAACTGGTATTCCGGAGCATAATTGCCGATGTATCCGTCGTCTGACTGGGTGGCAAGAATGGCTTGTACCGATTGTTTCATCATTCGGTAAAGGGCGGTATCGCGGGTGTAGCGATAGGCGTCGGCAGCTCCCAGCATCCATTTCCCCCAAAACTCGGTTTGCCAGCGTGACTGTTCTTCCCGATGGCGGAAAGGTTCTGTAAGATGTTCCGTATCCTGTGCCTTGATGCGGCGTTCAATACATTCGTCAATACGTTTCCCGATATATCCGGAGAGGTGTATCTGTTGGGCGGAAACCGGGTCGCTCCCTTTTCCTTGTCCCGGAAGAAAAAACAGGGAAAAACACCCCATTATCAATAAAAGACGCTGTTTCATGGAGGTTGCTGTTTGCGGTTAGTAGCTGTTTGAGTTGCCTTCTGAACTTTCTGTTCAGGAAGAGTAAATTGATTTTTAGTCGCTTATAAAGGTAGTGATTTTTATGCTTTTATTTTAATAAACAGATGAAATTCTGATGAAAAAGTTTCTGACCATGAGGAAAATAGGTTCAAAACGATAATCCGCAGGTTTCTTTAGAAACCATATTCCCGTATAGTTTTTTGTGGAAAAGAGTGTAGAGACGGTTGAGGGAGAAAAAGAGTTTGTTTCTTTGAATATTTCAGAATGGGAGAAGGGGCCTTGTGGAATCTGTTGAGAACAGATACGGATAAGACGGAGATGGAGCCCCTGTTTAAAAAGTATCGAAAGCAAACGGCAGGAGAACAGTGGCAGAATCGGTGACAACATATTCATTCCCCTGTCTGAAAATGATTTGAATGGGGGTTCCCTGACGTTGCTCGGCGTCCAAAAGACTTTGCCGGCAGATGCCGCAAGGCGATACCGGCTCCGTTGTACCGTTTTTGACGGCGGCTATGGCAATACGGTCAATGATGGCTCCGGAACGCTGCCACACAGTAGCCAACAAGGACCGTTCGGCACATAATCCCGCCGGGAAAGAGATGCTTTCCTGATTCCCGGCTGTTACAATGGTTCCGTCTCGCAGGAGAGCGGCTGCCCCTACATGAAATTCCGAATAGGGGGCGTAAGCCTGTGTTCGTGCTGCCTCTTCCGCCCGTTTCAACAAGGTCTGCTGCAACGGTTCCAAGGTTTCTTCTTTCCGAAGGATATATCCTGTGCCTTGTTCCATCTTGTCCTAATTGATTTTATTTATATTTATTCGGGTTTGGGAAGATTAGGCGCGTTTTGAAGCTGAGGAATCCTCCTTTAACAGTTCTACCATTTTGGCTGCTACGCGATGGGAAGCTCCTGCCTCTCCCATCTTTTCCCGAAGTTCGGCATAATCGGCTTCCATACGTTCCCGTTTCTCGCCTTTCGGAAGAATAGCGGCCAGCTCTTTTACACCATCTTCCACAACCATATCGGTATAGAGCAGTTCTCGCACTACTTCCCGGTTCATGATGATATTGACCAAAGATACCCACCGTATTTTCAAAACTAATTTCCCGATAAATCCGGAGATGGGATTACACCAGTAGCATACCAATTCCGGAACCTGCATCAGCGCCGTCTCTAAGGTGGCCGTTCCACTGGTGACGATTGCTGCTGTGGCATGAGAAAGCAGGGGATAGGTCTGGTCGCGCAGATAACTTACGTTGCCTATGGAGCAGGCGGAACCTCTCCGGTATAGGTTTTCTTCCAACCACGATACTCCTGCCACGACAAACTGATATTGGGGAAAATGGTTGGCTATGGCTGTCATGAACGGCAGATTGTGGATTACTTCACTTGCCCGGCTCCCGGCCAATAACGCAACGATGGGGCGGTCGTCCAACTTGTTCCTTTTCCGGAAATGTTCCTCACTTTCACTCGTTTCCCGACGTTCCGCCAAAGCATCCATGATGGGGTTGCCGAAATAGAAGGCTTCAATACCTCGCTGCCGAAAATAGTCCACTTCGAACGGGAAAATGACGAACAGCCGGTCCACATAACGACGGATTAACTTCACGCGAGACTCTTTCCACGCCCATACCTTCGGTGCGATATAATAATAGGTCGGAATGCCGCGCTTCTTGGCAAAACGGGCTATTTGAAGATTGAAACCGGCATAGTCGATGAGAATGAGCACATCAGGACGGAAAGCGGTCAGGTCCCGTTTGCACAAACGTATCTGTCCCAGGATGACGGGCAGATGGACCAATACTTCCCAAAAACCCATGAAAGCACTTTCCTTGTAATGTTTTACTAAATTCTCAGAACCCCCGACTTGAGCCATACGGTCTCCTCCCCAGAAACGGAATTGGGCTTCGGGATCCTGCATCCGGATTCCTTCCATGAGTTTTGAACCGTGTAAATCTCCGGAGGCCTCTCCGGCAATGATGTAATATCTCATAACCTGTTCGTTTTGAAATGATGGTTTTTATCGTTTCTCTTCATGGCGACGCAACAGGTCAGGACGTAACCGTTCGGTCCGTTCCAAAGCCTGCTGTTCCTGCCACGCAGAAATCTCGGCAAAGTTACCGGAGAGCAGTACGGCAGGAACTTCCCACCCGTTGAAGTTGGCCGGTCTGGTATAAACCGGGGGGGCAAGCAAATCATCCTGGAAGGTGTCGGTCAGGGCCGACGATTCATCTCCAATAGCTCCCGGAATGACACGTACTACGCTGTCGGTAATGATGGCGGCTGCCAACTCCCCGCCCGTCAGGACATAATCTCCAATCGATATCTCTCGGGTAACCAAATGTTCCCGTACCCGATAATCCACTCCTTTGTAATGTCCGCAGAGAATGATGATGTTGTTCAGGGTGGAAAGATGGTTCGCAATTTTCTGGTTGTAGGTCTCGCCGTCCGGAGAGGTATAAATCACCTCGTCATAGTCCCGTTGACTTTTCAAATCGTTGATGCAACGGAAGATGGGCTCTACCTTCATGACCATTCCGGCCTCTCCGCCAAATGGATAATCGTCCACGTGACGGTGCTTGTCCGTAGCGTAATCCCGGATGTTGTGGACTTTTATTTCCACTAATCCCGCTGCCTGAGCCCGTTTCAAAATGGATTGGTTCAGCGGACTTTCAAGCAGTTCCGGCAATACGGTCAGAATATCAATCCTCATGGCCTGTCCCTCTTAAACGTTTACCTCTCCCAAAAATACCTCCGTAAGGAAAGGGTTGTAGGCTGCTTCATGGGCTAACGTGGAATGGTCTCCATGTCCCGGATAGATAACCGTTTCTCCTCCTAAAGGCAGAATGTTTTTGAAGATACTCTCCATCAGTTGAGCATAATCTCCCCCCGGCAAGTCGGTTCGTCCGATACTCCCTTTGAACAACGTATCCCCGGTAAAGAGGTTCCCTCCTTCGACGTCGTGGAACGACACGCCTCCCGGCGTATGTCCCGGTGTGGGGATGACGCGGAGACTTGCTGTGCCAAAGGTGATTTCAGACTGGCCTTTCAAATCCAAATCGATTGATGGAACGAATCCGGGAGCAACGGTCAGACCGAACATTGCGGCGCTCTTTTCTCCGTTCTCCAATACCGGTTGTTCCCTGCTGTCTGCTGCAAAAGGAATGCCGTATTTCTCTTTGAAGTAGTTGATGCCCAGAATATGATCCACGTGTCCGTGGGTGTTGGCCAACAAAACCGGTTGCAATCCCTCTTTTTCTATATAGTTTTCAATGCGTGTACGCTCGAATTCTTCTTGCGCACCGCAGTCGATGATGATACATTTCTTGTCGCTGCTGCTTACAACATAGGTCACCTCCCGAAAAGGATTGACCGCGAAAACCTTAATTTTTATCATAACAGTAAGTAAATGCTTATTTTACAAATGTAACGATTTATTTTAAAAAATTTGTCGTAGCGACGTGTCGGGAAGATAAACGGTTGCGTTATTTCCGAAATTCATACGTAGTCATTGAATCGGGTACGGCCCTGTTCGGTTCATCTTCAATATTTTGCATTTCCTCCATTCTGACGTGTCGCAAAAGAGATGTCATTGACATCCCTTTCAAGAGGTTCTTCGAAATAGAGGGAAACCCATAGGGAATAAAGCGGCTTTTGCAATAGCCCTGCCTTTTTGCCTACAAGGAATGCTTCGGAACCGTTGTTGTCAGCTCATCTAATAATCCCTGGCACGCATCTTCCAACAGGTTCAATACAATTTCAAATCCTTCCCGCCCTTCGTAATAGGGATCGGGAACGTGGTCGGCTTTTGACGTTCGGCAAAACTCGGTCATGCGGTAGATTTTCTGTATTGATTCACGATCCGGAGCCAAGCGATGTACCCGTTCGTAATTGGTGTCGTCCATGACGATAATTCGGTCGAATCGTTCGAAATCATCATCGGTAATTCTCCGGGAACGGTGTGTCAGTCGGTAACCGCGGGCTGCTGCCGCTGCCCGCATACGCGGATCGGGCAAATCCCCGGCATGACCGCCGTAAGTGCCGGCAGAGTCTATTTCGAACCGGTCTGATAATCCGGCCTGTTCCGTCAGATGGCGCATGATGCCTTCTGCTGCCGGAGAACGGCAAATGTTGCCGAGACAGACAAAGAGAAGTTTGTATTTTTTCTGCATGGTAATTTTAGTAAGATGTGACAGGGTAGTGAATCGTTTGTTTTCCTGTTAGAATCTGTTTGACTTTCTTTCCGAATGATTTTAAGGCTGTTTCCCTGCTGTTTTGACTTGTCTGATGAAACAGTAAAAAGGGAACTTTAGGTATCGGACTGAATTTATTATTCAAAAAAACTCAAACAGATTCTTAATTTGGGGGCAAAGATAGTGAAAGGCGAGTGCAGAGGCAAAAAGAAAACGAAGTTTTCGGTTTTGCCTCTGCCGAGCCGCCTCCTATCTTCTGTAAAGATAGTGAAAGGCGAGTGCAGAGATAATAAAGGAACGAAGTTTTCGGTTTTGCCTCTGCCGAGCCGCCTCCTATCTTCTGTAAAGATAGTGAAAG
>CASFOM010000150.1 GCA_949296295.1 uncultured Alistipes sp.
CAGGACCGTTGTTTCTCCGCTTTTTATATCGGTTTTAACAATCTGTTGCCGTCCATTTTCCAGTTCCTGAACAAAGGAATAAGATTTCGTATCGGGGAGCCATTGAAATCTGGGCAACGACTCTGCGGCATAATAACGTTCCTGAAATATGGCGGGCAGGTCAAGGGATTTTTTCAATTCTCCGGACACCTGTCTTTTCTGGGCCCCAGAAATTATTTCCACAGGGATAGGGTCCTGGGCATATATTATCAACGCTGCGGTTTGCAACAAAACCAAAAAGATACTCTTCAATACTTTCTGCATAACATCATATTTTAGGGTTCGTTTACCAAGAATCTGTTTCTGTTTTTTATTATTGTTCACTTCATGAATTATCAAACGTTTCAGGGGTTACTCACAGAACCGTATTCCATTGTATTTTCAACTTTTCCCGGTCCTGCATTCTGCTTTTTCCCAATTGCTTTCCCGAATTTTTCCGGATATTGGAATCTATTTTGGATTTTACTCACGACCCAAAGGATTTATTCGCGGAAATTATCCGGATTCCATATTTTCTCCATCAACTTAAATCCTTCCGGATCATGTTTCATGAGGTCCTCTTTATTGAAGGGATAAAAATCATTTCTTCCGAAATAGGCTTCCGTAAGTTCCGAAAAATATTCAAACTGATTGTTGGTGGCATAAGCCTTTTTCACTTCTTTCTCCCGTCCATTGAAATACTCCACCTGATCATATAAACGATTCTCCATGGCATGGTTATATACGGATGCAATATCGTCAGCATCATAAAAAGAACTAAAATGGTACATATGGGCAAATTCATGCAATATCATCAACGGCTGGACCTTTTCACTCCAAAGGACAAAATGTTCTATATTATTGATTTCCACACATTTACTCTTATCTTTCATATGACCATTGGCTTTTAACCATTCGACACTATCATGATAAGTGGCAGCCCCTTCCGTATTATTATCCATCCACAATATTTTTCGTCTAAAGAGATTGACAAACTGTTCCGGAACCATTTTAACGATTAAATCCAAATCTTTTTTCAGTTCTTCTATGGCTTTTACGGTAAATTCATCATCCTTGTATTTGATGGGATACATTACCCTAAATCCTTCGATATGAAGACATATAAAATCTTTCAGGGGACGTTCCCCCCAAACTTCTTCCATCAGAGAAAATCCGGAAGCGTCATACTCCTTCAAGGCGTGATAATCGACAGGAGCGAAATCATTCACTCCGAAATAAGAGGTTGTCAGGAATGCGAAATAGTCCGCATCCTTTTTTACTGAAGGAATCTCCTTATACAAATGAGCAGATACGCGGAATGTTTCAGCAATATGCTTTTTCTGTTCTTTATCCATCTGTAGCTGATAGTATCTCTTTGCCAATGCCTTCAACAAGGGCGTACCTAAATCCGTAAAAGAAACTTTGTAAAATTCCATCAAATCATTAATTACCACTACATTACTATCCTTCAAACTTTTCATACGGGGGATAAATTCCACAGTGGGTTGTTCTTCTTTTTGATTCAGTACATATATGGGGTAATTTTTAATGGAGGGAAGCAACTCCTCGGGTAAAATTTTATAAATATAATCCAATGACTTTCCTAAGAATCTAAATGCCTGGGCATATTTCTTATCCTGATTTTGATTGGGACAATCCGAGGCCATTTTTACAGTAAATCCATTTATTTCAAACGTTTCAAAATCCTGAGATTTTAAAGAGGAGTATGCCTTGCCTTTTTCTATCCATAAGAGCATTCCTCCCCATAGCAGCAACAAGAAGAAAAACTTTTTCATTACTAACTTATTATCACAATTAAATCCGGGTAAATTTTGATGAAGACAGAGAAAGAGAAACGTAGAGAGAAAAGACAACGAAGTTTTGAGTTTTGACTGTATCACGCCATCCTTTGTTTTTCAAAGATAAGGAAAGGATACCGAAAACTTATCAAATACACTTATTGTTTTTCAAATTACAATCTATCTTAGATCATCAAATACAAAGATAAGGAAATAAAAAAAGTTACAAATAACAGATCATTTGATTATTTGATTTTATATATAAGTTTCAACTTTTACAGGCGAAATAATTCTGTAAAGGACAAGAGTAGTATTTCTTGTCAATTTTTTAAGAGACTGTCCATCTGTTTACTTTCGTCCTTAATTGGATTATTTTTGTTTGGCGACAGAAATTTAACAAAAAAGGACCGACCTCGCAAATGAAGTCAGTCCTAATTGATAGCAATTTTCAAGCATATAAGCATGAACTACTATTGCTACATCCGTATTCAAGGTTTTCTCCAGTCTTCAAGTAAGAGTTGTAACATACGGTTTTACGCTTGAACAGAAATACAGTTTGTAATATTAGACAGTATATTAAAAATTGTATCCAGCTGAAATATAAAATGATCCGTTTCTAAGTTTCGGATTCCCTTTTGTATAATTCTTAGGTAAGTTAATAAAACTCAGATCATATCCGACACCAACATATACACGCTTTATCAATGTCCCCAATGCTACCTTCAATCCCACATCTCCGCGTTTCAAAGCTCCGTTGGATCCAAACAAATCACCACTTTGAGTTTGTCCCATGTAAGACTGTTTGAGCGTTCCCGCAACTCCAAATGCGAAATAAGGGCCTAAAGCAGGTTGAATAGCCCATGTCTCATTGAGTTGGAATTGATAAGCGAATACAGCCGGAACTTCCACGTATGCCAAATTCAGTGTAGATGAGACACCGGATTGGGTGAGTTTTCCTCCTTTGAGTTGAAACATTACCCCTGGTTCAAAAAAGACAGGGACATTAGATGAAAGCTGCAAACGATACATACCGCCCACATGTAATCCCACTTTGGAATTATAATTAGTCATACTGGCTATGTTCACACCGGCACGCACGCCGAAACCATTATCCTGAGCATAGACATTCGACCCAATAAGAGCCATAACAATAAATAAGTAAATTTTTTTCATAATTTAAAGTATTAAAAGTGAATGATCTGTTATTTTGAAAGATGGAAAACAAAGTGATGGCGCAGTGTTTTACTGTGCGTTGTATCTGTGTTGGATCGGACCGCCTTTCCACATGAGAGAGAATTTCTTCCCGTTCGTGAGACTGATCTCTCCGGAAACTTCATACTGTTCCCCCAAGTGGCCCCGTTTTATTTCGACCGTACAGGACTTTATATCCCCATTATTGGAGAAATATTGTTCAATCCTTCTGTCATTTTCATACAAATAGAAAGAAATACCCTCAATGCGCAAGTGTTTGTCCTCTTCGCTTCCGTCCCAGGTGTAAGTGCCGGAGACAAGCAGGTCGTAGCACGTTTTCTAATTTTCTCCTCTCTCCAGTTTCGCTACCTCCTCATTCAGGCAGCAACAATCAATCTTAAGGACCCATCCGCTTCCCAATTCACCGTATCCGTTGATATAAAAATTGTCGGGGTTGATCCCTTTCTCAAAAAGAATCAGGTCGTGGATACTGAATTCGTCAACCGATGGATCAATAGAGCCCATTCTCATTGCACAGCCATCCGTTATTTCTATGGTGTCCCCGGAAGGAGGTGGGACATCGTCGTCATCTTTATCGCAGGAGACCATAGTCATTGTCCATGCTGCCAGCATTACAAATCCCAAATAAAATTTTCTTTTCATAATGTTAATTTTTAAGTATAAATAATATAACATGGTCAGAGACCATACTACCAACAAAAGATAGAATTCTGTCATAAATTATTTTCTTCAACAGACGCGTAATTTCATATTGGTTAAGAAGTTTGGGGTTCCAAAAAAATCGTCCCTGTATGTTCTGTTTCACGTCATCAACGCAGCAGCTGCATCTCCTGGTATTCGATAGTCGATCCTATGTTGGGATTGAAGAAATAGCTGTCAGAAGAAAGGATGATACCGGCGTCGGACGTACTCCACACCTGCGTACCGTTTCCTATGGGTACATCCACCACAATACCGTCACTGTTCATGTAGGGATTGACGCCTCGGATAGCCTCGCTGTGAAGGGTAGCCACGCGATCTTGCATGGCAACAGTACTCTCGTACATGGACATCTGGATATCGCTGATTTCATTGGCGGTTTGTCGGAGCTGCTCACTGAGACGTACGGTCTGTTGCTGGTTGCGGATGATGCCTTCCCGCACTTTTTGCTGTATCTGACTGATAACAGCCTGTTGCATGGAGACATAGGTCTGCACATACTCATCGTTCATTTTCAGCGAAGCCTTCATGCGTTCTGCCTCCTGAAAGACCTGATCCATTCCTTTCTGGTCTAAGGCGGTATAAGTAGTAAGTCCCATCACTTCCCACATACGTCGGTCAATAGTACGCATAGTACCTGCCGGCATACGGACATCGAAGATGACGAAGCAGGCGTTCAGAGCGTGAAGCAGTTTCTGACCATTTTTGAGTGTGATGGAAAAGAGTACAATGGCGGCATCAGATCGGGCGTCCAGTATCTGAGCGAAGCTACTGCCCATGACGGACTGAGCCAAGCCCTGGCGGAACTGATTGAGACGTATCTGTCCAAACTGATCGGCACGCTGGCGAAACACCTCGGGGACCTTGTCGTAGGGAGCCGTCTCCAGGACTTCGATGGCCTGTGCATCGGGGAACTGTGTCTCGGCCACATGGCGTAGGTAATCTTCGGCACTGGTATAAGGACGTTTCATACAATGCAAGAGCGGATGGCGTTGTCCGGTGGGCACGTCGTCATTTTCGTCATAGTAGGGCCGACACAGTTCGGTGTAAAAACCCAACTGTCGTGCGCCGTCACTGCCTTTAATCTGAAAACTGATACTACCGTTGCTTTGCTGAAACTCCTCAATGTCCATTTTCCCCACTAACTGCCAACCGGGCAGGCAGTTAATAGTGAGAGCCTCAGCATTCTGCATATAGGGGTCCCGCAAAGTAACGGACCGCTCCACGTCATAGACGGTAGCGGTGGGTTTGCGTTTCTGTGTTGTTTCAGAGAGGTCCTCATAGGAGAAGGAGTCTCCGCGGCTCACTGCTCCGCATCCGACAGAGAGACAGGTAGCCAATATAAACGATTTAATATACATATCCCTCTCATTTTGTCCATTCTTGTAAACAGATTTTAATATCAGGAATTTTTTCGCAGTAGGAAGACATTTCTACTCCTTGCTTTCCGGTTGTGGGAAGGTCGTCCGACCGTTCAAGTCCCACCTTAATCAGGTCAGTCTATCGGGTTATCATCTTCGTCGCCATCCATGCTGGAGCTGCATGATACAAGGGCACTGCTTCACGCTTGTTCGGGTTCACCTTTTGAATCAGTTTGTACTTCATAACTGTTTCCTCCTGTTCCTTTAGTTAAACTTGGGTTAATTGTCGGTTCCTCTATTCCGCACTCCATCTGTCATCCCTTTCGGGAGTTTGCGGGATCTTCCGGTATCTGCCTACAGGAAGACACATGACTCTGCTATGGGCTTCAGAGTGCTTCAGTTCTCAAATCATCTGTTTCAAAGATAAGGAATAAATTTTTAATTTCCAATAAGTTAATCACCTTTTTTACACAAATGGGAAGAAATAACATACGCGAACGGATGTTTTTTCAGCAAAAGGCTGTAAGAACGTGAAATTATGAGCTGACCAAAAATATATTCGGAAACAAAATCTTTCAAAACACACATCCTGTATGAACGTAATATGCTCCTGCTTTGTCTGCTCGTCATGTTTGTTCATAATTCAAGGAAATACTCTACAATATTGTATAATGAGTCAGAAAACATCATTTGCAACGGTTAAAAAAGGAAGGCTATGACATTACAGCTCATTTCTTCTATACGGGATTTCATCAACAACTTTTCTGAAACCTGCTCCGGAAAAAGATAAACAAGTATCGATTGCAACACAAAAATTACATCGAGATTCGCATATTCAAAAAAAGAAGCCGACCCCTAAATTTATTTTGGGATCAGCCTACTTCAAATTTCTTTCAAAATTAACGTATCAAAACATTCACAATTTCAGCAATATACATTTTATGCATCCCTCCATGTTCTCCATACCATCGTTCCTGAATCGAAGAATCAAAAAAACAA
>CASFOM010000151.1 GCA_949296295.1 uncultured Alistipes sp.
ATCGGCAAATATGTAAAACTTTTGCCTGAAATGAAAAAACTTATCGGCAATTCATTTCTGATTAATGAACTTAAAGACAAGTATGCAGAGCTGATTACAGAGCGTATAGATAGAATCATGGAATAGGACATCCTGTCTGTTACCACTGTCAATTCCATCACCCCATACCGCTTTAGACGGTGCGGTTTGTTTGCGCAAAATTCACTAACTGCGAAGTAATTCTCTCCTCAAAAAAAACAACGTTCTCTGTGAACCTTTTAATAAACCCTCTTCTACTGAATCGTTAAACAGAATCTTAACGAAAAACATCCTTCGGAAATATCCCTCCCCTATCAAAGAAGATTCTTCAAAACCAACGAAAAACAAGGAACAAACCATTTTTTGTATCGTTGAGAAATATCATTCAGATTCAACTTCCTTTCTCAATTTATTCAGATAATATGAATCTGTAAAAGTTGAATCAAATTTCGATACGGCAAACTTTTTCTCTTCAATCCCATGAATGGACGTTTGATCATATACAAGAGCTGCTGCTGCCTGACTCCTCCCTGCATCCTCTTTATACCTCATAAGAATACTTATCACCGTATCCCGCTTTATGGAAAGTTCCTGCATGATTTTCTCCTTTCGGGATGTTTCTCCGTTAGCAATAGCCTCAGAAAGATCATTATATAAACCTTGTACCTCTTTTTGTTCCGGAATCGTAAGCAGATACTTCACATACTCCATATATTCCTCATGCAACGTGGCTCCCTCAAAGGTTACTTCCCGCTGAGGAGAACGTACATACATCCGTATCTCCTTGTTTTCCATAAGAAATTTTGAAAAGATACAGTTGTTCCCTTCTTCATCATTAACAAAAATATACACAAATCTCGGCTGATCAACCTTCCCTCTTAAAAGAAACCGTCCTTGATCAAAAGAAATGCTGTCTATGATATTCTGATCCTCATCAATGACTTTTACCATACCCTTCTCCAAACCCTCTGTATCCCCCGTCAAGGTAAATCCTCTTTTCGAAACATCCGTACAGGACAATACGACAAACAACGTCATTATACTCAACAAACAAACTTTCATAGGACTATTTATTAAACGCAACACACAACCAATTACAAATTGATATATAACACAGGTTATTCCAAAGGTTTCATTCATACACTTCTCAAAGTTAAGTCTTTTCCCCTATCAAACAAAACAAACATGGTCATCATGATTTTACAACATGTAATTATCTGTATGAAAACAGGCAGCATATTTCCAAAACATGGCAAAAGAGAAGGACCAAAAAGGTTTGATTCTCTCGGAAAATTGAATATTTGAAAGAGAAACCGAGGTATGCCTCCCGGAAAAACAAGGGAAAAGGGAATGACTTTCATCTTTGAATCCCCCCCTTTAACAAAGGTAACGGGAAACAGCAGCGAATTCCTTGCGTAATAACCGCCCATTCAAAAAAACGACTACATGATTCAGCAGCTGTTTTCATCCGTTCAGAAACAGAATTCCCGGATTGGGGAAACATTTTCACAATTCCCCTCCCGAAAACCATACTTTTGTCCGAAATATTCTAAAAATCATCTGATTATCAATCATGAAAAAACTAATATTATTCCTTTGCGGTACGGGAATACTATCCGCCTGCCGTTCAGAAATAACCGAGGAACAAATCGACAAATCCGTAAAAGTATGGTACGCTGAAACACCTCAACAACACACAACAAGAAGTTATACATTCATATCAAAACCTTTCAGAACCACAGAACTGTCCTTCCGCGTCGGAGGACCCGTCTCCGAATTCGAGGTACAAAACGGACAATTTTTCCGAAAAGGGGAAACGATTGCGGCCATTGACGACAGGGATTTTCTGGTAAAAAAAGAGCGGGCAGAAGCAATATATCTACAAGCCGAGGCAGAATACAACCGGGTTGAGAAGCTATACCGAAAAGACAACGTGTCCGCAGCTTCCTATGAAAAGGCCAGGGCTGAATATCAAAAAGCCAAAGCAGACTACGACTCTGCCTAAATGAATGGAACGACACAAGGCTTATCGCACCGTTCGACGGATACATTCAGAACGTTAATATCGAACGGTTCCAAGAGGTAAAACCCTCCGTCCCAATAGTCACATTCATCGACCTGTCCAAAATCAAGATAGAAGTATTCGTCCCTGAAGATCTGGCCCTGACGTACAGGGAAAAAGGAGGTATCGACTGTTATGCCCGGTTCAATACCCTGAAAAACAAAAAACTCATCCCGGAGGAGACTTTCCTGACTCAAACAACATCCGAAAACAACATCTCATACCTGTTCACCGCAATCATCAAGAACAGGGAGAACAACCTCCCGGGGGGAATGACCGGAAACTTGAACATCCTGTACAACAACCTTTCAGACAGTTCAAAAACCATTATCCCCCAAACCGCCGTATGTTACAGCAATGAGACAGGACCTTTCGTCTGGAAAATAACAGAACAAAACCGGGTAAAGAAGACTCCCGTATCCATAGGAAAACTTGTAAACAACGACAAAATAGAAATATTATCCGGACTCAGTAACGGTGAAAGGATTGCGGCTTCCGGACTATTATTTCTCTCTGAAAACGAAAAAATAACCATTCAAGAGCAATAAAAAGACATGAAAGGTATCGTTAATTTCTTCCTGAAAAACAGTGCTTGCTCCTGGCTATTGCTTATTCTTATCCTACTGGGAGGAATATGGGCCTATATAAAAATGGGGAAACTGGAAGACGCACCCTTTACCATAAAACAGGCCGTTGTTTCTACAACCTATCCCGGAGCATCCCCCCTCGAAGTGCAGGAACAGGTCACCGATATCATCGAAGAGGCCATACAATCTCTGGGAGAACTCTATTACCTGAAAACAGACAACCGCGCCGGACTTTCCAAAATCACCGTCTATGTTAAGAAGGAAATCAGAGCCCACGAAATGCAACAACTCTGGGACAAGTTAAGACGAAAAGTAAACGATGTACAGTCAAAGTTACCAAACGGGGCCGGACCTTCCGTTGTTAATGACGACTTCGGCGATGTCCTCGGCGTATTTTACGGCCTGAGCTCCAACCTATATACTTACAGGGAACTTGAAGACCACGCGAAAGAGATAAAAAACCAGATACTCAACGTAAAGGGAGTAGCTAAGGTAGAGCTTTTCGGGATACAAAACAGGAACATTGAAATCATTATAAACCCCGCACTCCTCTCCCAAAGCGGAGTAACGGCCAACGATATTGCCGCCGCATTTGAGAAACAGAACAAAATTGTGGATGCCGGGGCCATAGAGACAAAAACAAACCGACTGAGAGTACATGCCGACGGAGCATTCTCCAATCTGGAAGAGATAGAAAACCTTACCGTAGTATCCAAAAACGGAGAATATTTCCGGCTGGGAGAGATTGCCGAAATTCGTGAAAGTTACTCTCGACCGGCAAGAAACATAATGAAAATAGACAATTCCCCCACCATTGGGATAGCCATATCTACGGTGGAAGGAGGGAATGTGGTGGAAATGGCCAAGATGGTTTCTTCTACCATCGGAAACATACGGGAGAAACTGCCTGCGGGATATAACCTCGAGGTAATTTATGATCAAGGATATGAATCGGAAAAAGCCAACAACGGATTCATCCTGAACCTCATCATTTCCGTCATTACCGTAGTCGCCGTTCTCCTGTTTTTCATCGGACTTAAGAATGGATTAATCATCGGTAGCGGACTCATTTTCTCCATTTTCGGAACGCTTATTTACATGCAAGCCTCCGGAATAGCTTTACAGAGGATGTCTCTCGCCGCAATCATTATCGCAATGGGAATGCTTGTGGACAATGCCATCGTCGTATATGATGCCGCATTGGTAAACATGCAACGAGGAATGAGGAAAAGAACCGCCATACAAAATGCCGTATCGACAACGGCAATGCCTCTCCTCGGGGCTACGGGAATTGCCATACTCACATTCCTTCCCATATATCTCTCTCCTCACATAACAGGAGAAATATTGTCCTCGCTATTCATCGTAATCACCGTATCCCTCCTCCTGAGCTGGATTCTGGCCGTAACACAAAACATATTCTTCGTTCAGGTGTTCGTCCGAAGACCTCGACCCGAAGAAATCAAGGGAGAACTCTTCAATACCCCGGCTTACAACCTCTTCCAGAGACTGCTCGAAAAAACCTTAAAAAGAAGAAAATGGATTGTCGCCGCACTCTTTCTCTTGATGCTCGCTGCCGCATGGGCCTTCAGATTCATCCCTCAACAATTCATGCCGCTGCTCGACAAACAATATTTTTCCATCGATATCTGGATGCCCGAAGGTACCCGAATAGAAGAATCCGAAAAAAATGCCGAGGAACTGACCCTGTTCCTGAAATCCTTTGACGGAATAAAGAAGGTGTCTGCCTTTGTCGGACAAACCCCTCCCAGATATTACCTCGCAAATGCCGCCTACGGGCCTCAACCCAATTATGCCCAATGTCTCGTAGAAGCTGAAACACCCGAGAAATCCAGAGCTTTGCAAAAAGCCCTCTATGACCAACTGCCCGCGAAATTTCCCAATGCCCTCATACGAGTCAACAGCTTTGAGATAAATTCCATTCCTCAGGCATTGATTGAAGCCAGATTTTGCGGAGAGGACCCCAAAATCCTCGACTCTCTGACCAACAAGGCAATAGAAATCATGAGAAAAAATCCAAAAACATTAAATCCTAGAAACGAATGGGGCAATATGGCCTTGATGATTAATGCCGGATATGATCCCATAAAAGCCGGGAAAAGAAATGTCGGACGCGCCGATATAATGAATGTCGTCAAGTCGGTACACGACGGTACTCCCATCGGTATCTATCGGGAATACGACAAAAAAGTTCCCGTCGTTCTCATTACGGATACTCAGGATGAATGGAACATGGAAAAAATAGGAGACCTCCCCGTATGGAACGGGATGAATTCAGACCCCCTGAAACAAATATCTAGCGGTATTGAGCTGGGATGGGAATACCCGCTCGTCAAAACATACAACAGGAAATTGTCCATGGCGGCCCAATGCGACGTCAAACGGGGATGCACCATGAAGGAAGTGCATAACGAGATACGAAAAGAGATAGAAGACATACAACTTCCTGAAGGATATGAATTCTTTTGGGACGCTCAATATAAAGATCAAAAAGAGGCCATGGAAGCTCTTACCAAATATTTCCCTCCGGCAATCATATTGCTGTTGGTCATCCTGGTCATCCTTTTCTCCAATTTCAAACAACCCTTCATCATATTTCTGATACTCCCCCTCTCTCTTATCGGTGTCGTGGCGGGTATGCTTTGTACCGGATTCCAGTTCGGCTTCTTCTGCATCGCAGGATGGCTGGGACTGATGGGGATGATTATCAAAAATGTCATTGTCCTGCTCGACGAGGTCAATATTCAGAGGAAAGAGGGGAAAAACCCTCATACGGCAATCATTGAAGCA
>CASFOM010000152.1 GCA_949296295.1 uncultured Alistipes sp.
GAAGTAGCTCCGGAACGGATTTTGGACTACGAAGCGATGAGCCACATCAAAGGAGGTATTGATGATGGATATGATGGTTATGGGATGCAGGGAACATGCGGGATGAAATATCCTCTTTCCGACGGAAGTGCATTTATCGCTTGCAATATAAGTAAAGATGCTGTAGGACGATTACATGATCTTTTAGGAGGAGGTCCTTACTGGTGGTGCTGTGACAGTTGCTCAAGTACGGACTACTGTGGAGATGGTAGTGGAGGATATTAATCCTTCGTCCTTTTAAAAGGAGTTGTGTCAATTTTTCTTTTTGACACAACTCCTTTTTTACGGCTAATAATCAGTAAAATACAAACATCAAACAAGAATAACAAGAAAAATGAGCAGAAGCGAATTCTAAACCATTTATATAATAAGTTCTCTTTGATTGTATTTTCTAAATTCTTAAGATTTCAAATTAAAACAAATCGATTTTTCAGAAATTAATTCGTACTTGTATTTATTAAAGATAGCAATAGCTTTATCAATATTTGTAGGACGAATAACAACGGCAGCCGTCTCTCCTTGAGAAAAAGCGTACATATACTCAATAAATACTCCATCCTTTACCAAATAATCCAATACTGTTGTTAAGGCTCCCGGTGTATCTGGGCAAGTGAAATACAACACTTCTGTCACCTTTACAGTAAATTTTTCTGCCTTTAACACCTTTACCGCCAACTCCAAATCCGAGACAATCATGTGCAGGATACCAAAATCAGCATTTCCTGCAACAGTAAATGCATGCATATTTACGCCATTGGCGCCCAATATTCGGGTTACTTCATTCACCCTTCCGGAGCGGTTTTCCAAAAAAACCGATAATTGTTTGATAGTCATGGCCTTTTTATTTTAGGATTCGTTTATCGATTACACGTTGAGACTTACCTTCACTACGAGCAATGCTGGATGGTTCCACCAATTTAATATCAGCAGATATGCCAAGTACACTATGTAGCTTATAAGCGATTTTATTTTTCAAAGCCATCATTTTACTGATTTCATCAGAAAAATAACTTTCTCTTACTTCTACTAAAATCTGTAACACATCCAGATTATTGACTCTATCCACAATTAACTGATAATGAGGTTCAAATTCTTCCATTTCCAAGATGACACTTTCCACCTGAGACGGGAAAATATTAACCCCTCTAATAATCAACATGTCATCACTTCGTCCAACAATACGACTCATTCGAACATTTGTTCTTCCACAAGCACAAGGTTCGTCAGTCAAAGAGCATAAATCTTTTGTTCTGTATCGCAACAAAGGTATTCCCTCCTTAGTCAAGGTAGTAAATACCAATTCCCCTTGTTGTCCGTAAGGCAGTGGTTTTAAAGTCTCTGGAGAAATAATTTCGGGATAGAAATGATCTTCAATAATATGCGACCCATTTTTACATTCGCATTCATGCGATACTCCCGGTCCCATAATTTCACTTAAACCATATATATTGTACGCATCAATATTCAATTTGTTTTCAATATCTTTTCTCATATTATCGGTCCAAGGCTCTCCACCAAATATACCGATACGCAACTTTAAATCTTTTGCAGATATACCTGCTTTTTTAATGGCATCTGCCATATAAAGAGCGTATGAAGGCGTACAAGCCATTGCCGTAGGTCCGAAATCCTTTAAAATTTGTATGTGTTTGGCCGTATTCCCTGTGGACATGGGAATAACAGTGGCCCCTAAATGTTCTACACCATAATGTAATCCCAACCCTCCTGTAAATAGTCCATATCCATAAGCTACGGTGAAGATATCGTTGCAATCGGCTCCGAATGCGCTAAGACAACGGGCAATCATTTCAGACCAAACGGAGAGGTCTTTCCTCGTATATCCTACTACGGTAGGATTTCCCGTAGTACCGGAAGAAGCATGCAAGCGAATGATTTGAGACATAGGAACAGCAAACAATCCATAAGGATAATTATCCCTCAAATCCTGTTTCGTAGTAAAAGGGAGTTTGACTATATCGTCGATACTTCGTATATCATCGGGAGTAATATCCATTTCCTGCATTTTTTGTCGATAGAAAGGCGTATTATGATATACACGATCAACCAATTTATGCAATCGTTCTCCCTGTAATTTCCGCATTTCTTCGCGGCTCATGCACTCTTTCGTCTTATTCCAAATCATTGGTTTTTGTTTTAGTGGTCTAATTTAAAAGCAGCCAAACGTTCGTCCAGCACCTCATACAAATCCGGTCTCATACGGGAACAACAGGCCCGGATACCTGCTTGTTCACTACCTGTAGTAGATAAGGCTATGCTGCTGATTCCATAATACAATAATTCTCGCATCAGTTCTCCACAGCTCATATTTTCATAACCTATCGTAAAGAAAAAGCCATCGGATATTTTTCTGTCCACATCTTTTTCATAAACGACATGAAATCCATTTTTCTCGAAAGCCTGTTTCATTCTTTCAGCACGACGTGCATATTCACGTGTTTCCTCTACAAAATTAAATTTTCCATCGGAAGCAGCCTTTAACATGGCCGCAAATCCGAATTGGGTAGAGTGGGTAGCCCCGGAAGTAATCATATATAAAATAGAGCCTATCAGTGTAGGGCCAAAAATACCTGCCCCGGAATATCGTTCAGCCAAAGCAGGGAATTGTCGTTCGAACAATTTATCGGAAACACATATTACAGCCATTCTTTGTCCTGCATAACTGAATATTTTGGAAGAGGACAACATCAGAATATAATTATCTGTATATCGAGCTACCGTAGGGATATAAGGGGGTTCAAACGGTTTTCCGAAATCCGTTCTGAAATCCATACCGAAATAGGCTAAGTCTTCCAATATGATAACATCATATTTTGTTGCTAATTTTCCGACTATTTCCAATTCCTGTTCAGAAAGACATATCCAGGCGGGATTGTTAGGATTTGAATAAATAATTCCTGCTATATTCCCCTTGGAAAGGTATTCTTCTAATTTTCCTTCTAAAGCCTCTCCTCTAAAATTATAAATATCAAATTGTTCATGTTTGATACCCAAAATTTTTAATTGAGATTTTTGTATAGGAAATCCAGGATCAATGAATAATATGGTATCTTTCTTTGTATCCCTCTGAGTAGAAGCAATGAAAGAACCAAAAGAACCGGCTACGGAACCGGTAACCGGAATACATCCGGCAGGAGATAAATCGATGTCAAGAAAAGCTTTAACAAATCTGCTGGTTTCCTTCTTTAGCTCAGGAATCCCCTCAGCCGCAGGATATATGGCAGCTATTCCCGTATCTAAAGCGGCTTTTTCTGCCTCTATGCCTATTGAACAAGGGTCAAGTCCCGGGACCCCTTGATCCATCCGAATAAAAGGGATTCCTGTCAATTCTTCCAAACGGGATGCAAGCAGCAAAACCTCCCCTATAGTGGCTTTTTCCAAACAGGTAATATGTAGTTCCTGGACTACTTGCTCTACCAATTCCTGACTGAATACAGCGTGTTTATTTCCCATTTTTTTCCTGTTTTTGTTTCTTTGCAGCTTCCCATCCAGCTTTCAACGCTCTCTTATTCATGGCTACCACATCATCTCCTTTTCGTCCAAATATCCATTCTATACCCATTTCCAATTTGTCATAAGCAATTCCAATCATATCAGCAGCAGCTCCCAACAACACCATATTAGCAGCTCTTGGCGTATCCTGTTCCTTGGCAATGGCATCGATATCCAATAAAACGACATGAGGCAGTTCCTGTAACTTTTTCAATAATGCTTCCGGTTCCGGATAGTTTGGAATATTCTGAAAAGGAACAGTATTGGTTATAATCCATCCTTCAGGAGACAGATAAGGCAGATAGCGCAAAGCCTCCATAGGTTCCAACGAGATAATTACGTCCGCGCAACCGGGTGTAATTAAATCGGAATAAATAGGGTTTGAAGATACTCTTAAATTAGAGTGTACATCTCCCCCCCGTTGACTCATTCCATGTACTTCAGCTTGTTTGATGAATAGCCCTTCTTTGAGGGCTGCTTCGGCTATTATGGCAGCAATAGACAATATTCCCTGACCGCCTACTCCCGAAAGTATAATATCTGATTTCATGTTTATTTTTTCTTTTTCAGGTTTCGTTTCAAGGTTTGTATGCATTCACGTCTTGGAATGATTACCGATACCCCGTTATATTCTATCTCTTCTTTAATGATTGCCGTAATTTCGGGCATATTCTTAGGAAGGGGAACCACTACGCGTAAATGTTCTCGTTCAACGCCTAATCCTAGACATATCTGTTCCAACTTATTGGTTCCGGCAGAATCCTGTCCTCCTGTCATAGCTGTTGTAAGATTATCAGAGATAACAACAGTAATATTCGCCTTAGCATTTACGGCATCCAGTAATCCGGTCATTCCCGAATGAGTAAATGTAGAATCCCCTATAACGGCAATAGCAGGGAATAACCCTCCATCAGCAGCTCCCTTTGCCATCGTTATAGAAGCCCCCATATCAACACAAGAATGGATTGCCCGGAAAGGAGGCAATGCCCCCAATGTATAACAACCGATATCACTGAATATACGATAGTTTTTATATTCAGCGACTACCTGATTCAAGGCATTATAGACATCTCTATGCCCACATCCGGAACAGAGAGCAGGAGGTCTGGGGACCACCACTTCAGCAGGAGCAAAATGGCGAGCTTCCTGAATACCCAAAGCTATACGGACATTTTCTGGAGTCAACTCTCCGGTACGAGGTAATTCTCCGGTCAAACGACCTTTAATTTTCCCCGTATCATCAAATACTCCACGCAACTGTTCTTCCACAAAAGGTTGTCCGTCTTCAAGAACCAAAACCTCATCACAAGCATCGAAAAGTTTTCGAAGTAAATTTTTAGGCAAAGGGTACTGAGTTATTTTTAAAACTGTCCGTTCACATTTCTCAGGGAAATTTTCCATCAGATAGTTATAAGCAATACCACAAGCAACCACTCCTTTTTTTCCGGCAGGGAAATAACGGTTATATCCTTTTTTCTCAGCCATTTCCTCCAGTTCGCTTTGTTGCGATAATATTTCATTATATCTGCGTTTTGCATGAACGGGCAACAAAATCCATCGGGATAAATCCTCCGGGAAGTGCAAAGAAGGCAACTCTTTACAAGGTTCGGATGTTTCCACGACAGCTCTCGAGTGAGCCATTCGGGTAGTGATTCTCATCAATACGGGTAATTTCACCTGTTCCGAAAGTTCAAAACCATATCGTACCATTTCATAAGCTTCCTGTTGAGAAGCTGGTTCCAAAATGGGGGTAAAAGCAAATTTTCCATAAAAGCGAGAATCCTGTTCGTTTTGAGAAGAGTGCATGGAAGGATCATCGGCCGCTACCACTACCACGCCACCATTTGTTCCTGTCATAGCAGCATTTACAAAGGCATCAGCAGCAACATTCATTCCTACATGTTTCATACATACTAAAGCACGCTTGCCTATATAAGACATTCCAAGAGCAGCTTCCATGGCTGTTTTTTCATTGGTACACCATTGATGATGCACACCATTGGCATTTGCTATGGGAGATTCTTGTATATACTCCGTAATTTCCGTAGAGGGTGTTCCGGGATAGGCATATACACCGCTTATTCCTGCGTGTAATGCACCTAAAGCTATCGCCTGATCGCCCAAAAGTAAAATTTTTTCTTTCATTTATTCGGGTGTAAAATATTGTCCAATTTTACAAAGGTAATAAATATTCATGTAACCTAATCTTTTAGAAAGAACAAATTACAAGAAGAGATATCAAATAACAGACTTATTGCATTCACATTTACGATATATCAATAAAGAGTAAATACAAAAACATCAAGAAATAAGAACAATCGGTTAGGGTAGTCAAACAAACAGGTAAACCCAAATAAAGCAACTATTGACCGACATTGCCATTATCGACAAAACAATTCATATTTTTTGAAATACAGAAAATTACAAATAGTTTTTTCATAAATTACCATCACAAATTTCTCTCTAAAAAACATTTTCCAAACACTATCAAACAAATCACAACTAAAATATGAATTTTAATTATTGTAACAAAATAAGAAGAATAAATTTAATTCAACCGTTTTTAACATTAACTCCAATTATTTTATCAATTTCAAATATTATAACCTATTCTTTTTATATAAAATCGATATATCTCCATAAGAAACGCTCAAATATTTTCACAAAACTATTTGGCAAATTAAATATTTTTATCTATATTGCACATATATTCTTTTATAAGAAGGAGGTATTTATGGAAATACAACTTTTGTATTTATCACCTTTTCAATTTTCAAATTTCCACATAAAAGAGGAATAATATAATTTTTACAAAACTTTTAAACTCTTTTTTTATGAAAAGCCTATTTTATATTGTATTATGCTGTATTGCTTTCTTTTATTCTTGTAGAAACAATACGGAAGGGAAAAAGGGAACTATTGACACAATACCTGTATTGGACATTGAATATACATATGAAAATGCAGATCAGGCAGACACATCATTTCTATGGAACAATATTATTAAAAACGAACAATTCATTCCATTGGAAACAACAGAAGAATGTTTAATAGGAGGAGGCCCATGGAACGTTACATCAATCAAGGACAATTTTTTAGTTTTCAAAGATCTGGGTACTAAAGAATCAATTTATCTATTTGATTCTTCTGGAAATTTTATCAAGACAATTGCCCGGCCTGGGAAAGGCCCAGGAGAACTGTTTTCTTTATTAATAAATGTAATCCCATTTCAAAATGATCAATATATTCTATTGGGAGCAATGTTTCAAAATATTATCAAAGATCAAAACGGCAATTTAATTCGTGATTTAAAAAGCGAACAAAGAAGAATTCTTTATCCGTATGATTCAGGCTTTGTTCACATTAACCCATATGACCGATTTCCTAATGATTCCACTTTTTTATGTTTTACCGATTCTTTAGGAAATATTATCAAAGAATTAAAAGAACCTCCTCTTGAAGCAAGAATAAACCCCAACTTGTTAGATAGTCCATTTAATCCATTGAATAAAATAGATGATCGAAAACTTTTTTTTTACCGAAAACAATCTATGGATAATGAAAAGTTACAATGACACTTTATACCGTATTACAAAAGAACAAACCATCGAACCTTATTTAGTTTTGTATCGAGGAAAGTACACGCCTGAATTAAGTGATAAGGATAAGGAAAAAATATTTTTAGGAAGATACAATGAAATTGGCCCCTATTCTTTTTTTATAGCTTCTGGTATTTTTCAAATCTGGAACCATGAAACAGGAAAGTTAATAGCTTTAAAAAAGACTAATAGCAACACTACTAATAGAGCTATAGGTAATTTCAACTATCAATTACCCAATAAGCAAATTGTACAAATGAATTTGATTTCTATAAAAGACGGAAAACTGATTTTTATAATAAAACCGTCAATGGATAAAACGACAAGTGAATATTTAACATTATAGGAAGATGACAATCCGGCCATTATGATAGCTGACTTAAAAATAAACAACTAACGTATTCTGAAAAGAATACAAATATTCATTCATTTAAATTTATATTATTATGAAACCTTTAAAATTTAAAGAAATTGCTACTGAAAGAATTTTAGACTACGAAACAATGTGTAAAACACGAATATTATGCTATTTAACATCCTAATCATTTAATAAATTAAGAATAAATATTCTGTATATTTATTATATATGTCAAAATAGATATATCTTTATGATAGATTTACTGTATAGAAGAATTAATACAAAACAAAAGAGAGGACTATTATAAAGTATTATTAATTATTTATTAAAATATTTTTCAATGGCTAAAAACAGAAAATTACTAACTCACAATGCAGAAACCATATTAAAACTCTTGTTAATACGGTTAGGTATTCCATATTCTTCTGTATGGGAAAAAGAACACGAAAAACATCCTGATTATCCTAGTTTTCTTTCTTTTTACCTGCTATTGAAAAAATATGGGATAGAAAGTGCAGTACTTCGACCTGATTTTAATCTTCTAAAACAACTGCCAACACCATTTTTAATCCATATACGCCCCAATGGAGGCATGTTTCTTTTGATAGATCATTTAGATGATGAACAACTTTATTTTATCAATGAAAAAAACAATTTAGAAACCAATCCTATAGAATATATAAAAGACGTATGGTCTGGTTATGTATTGATATTTGATAAAGAAGAAATAAATTATAACAAAGCTGTACCTTCTATAAGCCAACAAATAATACAATGGTTGACAGATCACAAATTCCTTTTGGCCATAGTGATATTTACAATTATTATTTTAGGGTTACTTGTTTCCATGTCTGGAAATGCTTTATTTTTTAGATATTTGTTTTATATCTGGTTTTTAATAGGATTAGCTATATCAATATTATTATTAATTCGTCTATTTGACAAATATAATCCTTTTATACAAAAACTATGTCATTCAACAAAATCATCCAAAACAGACTGTTCTTCGGTATTAGATTCTAATGCAGCCTATTTATGGGGCATTTTTTCATGGAGTGAAATCGGTTTTATCTATTTTTTTTATTTATCTTGGGCAATATTAATTGGAGGTTCAACAGGATTATCCTTAGCCGTAATATGTAGTATCTTATCCTTTCCATACGTATTTTATTCCATTGGTTATCAGATTTTTATCAGCAAAAAATGGTGCCGTTTATGTTTATCGGTACAAGCAGTATTAACAGCATCATTTATAACAGCATTATTCGCCTGGAAAACGATTATTCCCGAGACATGGTCTATTAAGATGTTTGTTTGGTTCATTTTAACAGGATTAGGCACCTCCTTTATTTATATTTTAATAAAACCATTAGTTACAACTTATTTACGACATAGCATATTAGAAAAACGATATCTATTGATAAAGCACACCCCCATAGTAAAAGAATCTCTTTTTTCTGCTCAACCGGAAATAAATCCATTTCAATTAGAACGAATCATACTCTTTCCAGCAGGGAAACAATCGATAACAGCCATTATAAATACAACTTGCCAACCCTGTATGCGAGAAATAAAACAACTTATGAAAATGTTTCAAAATAAGACAGAAACTCGGTTAGAACTTATTTTCTTTTTAAAAGAAGGAGATGAGCGAGCAATGAATGCAGCTATTTATTTGTGGGAGTATTATAAAAACAATTCCGAAGAGCAGTTTATACATGTATTAACCAATTATGCTGAAACTTATCCCAATGTTTCAATATTAAATAAAAAACAAAATGATTCACAAGTTTTTGTCACTCAAGAAATAATAAAAAAGCAACAAGAATGGTGTTATGCACAACAAATAACTTCTACTCCTCAGTTGTTGTTTAATTATAAGATTCCCCCTTATTTTTACAATATTTCTGATTTAGACTACATGTGTTATTAAAATAGATAGATATGAAAACAGCAGAAAAAAAGAAAGTTGTGCTTTTTTCCCAATCAGAACGAATCAATCATGCTCTATTTTTGTATAGTGGATTTTTAGGAGAATCGGGATTGGCTTCAGGACAAACAGGAATAGTTCTCTATATGTACTATTTTTCACGTTATACGCAAGATTCTCTTTGTGCGAAATTTGCAGAAGAGTTGTTAAATGATATATCCGATAATTTATATATTGGAATGCCTGTAGATTTTCTTAAAGGCACAACCGGAATAGGCTGGGCAATTGACCACTTAATTCAAAATGGATTTATAGAAGAAGACAGAGATGAAATATTGTCAGCATTTGATGATATAATAGAAAAACAATTATATATAATTACGGGAACTTTATCAATATGGACTGGAGCATTAATTTATTATACAACAAGAATTAAGGGAAACGGACACCGAGATTCCCAAATAATGAATCGATTAAAACAGGGGAGAGATCGGGCCATATATGAAATATTACATATAATACAGAAAGAATCGATACAACCGCCTAAAGAAGAATTTGATTTCACTTATCCATATATTTGGGTGTTATATTCCCTTGAAAATATAATTGACAAAAACGACAGGACCAATCCTGCTGTAATATTATATGAAATTATCCATAAGGAATTAGAAACGTTAACAACAGATTCATTATCTTCTTACAATAAATGGTTGTTATGTCAGGCATTACACCTAAAAGACAATAATATATTATCTATACCTGACTCTTTTGTAATAAAAAATGGTCGAGCAGGAATAGTATTAGCAACATTAATTTTCTCTTCAGTACAGAATGTTGATTTTTATAAAAAAGATTTATTCAAGTCCATAGATATAAATAACCGATATGCAGGATATCCATTATCTGATAATTTACTGGAATCAGAAAAATTAGGATTATTAAATGGTATTGCAGGAATAGGATTTGCTTTATTAATACAAAAATATATCAACAAAAATAATTAACCATATTTTATCTAATCTGTCAACAAATGCAAAGACAATCTCTATAAAAGTACTAAATTAACTTATTAACATATTTCACTACTGTCCCGTAAAAGTGGATAAATAGTTCTTTGAAATTATTGAAATA
>CASFOM010000153.1 GCA_949296295.1 uncultured Alistipes sp.
CGACGATTTCAAATTGTCTATCTTTACCCTGAAAGCTGTATTTACCGTATCTAAAATCCCGCCTTTCAATCGCTTGTTGAGTGCATCGAAAGAGAAACGACCCTCATAAGCCAACTCATCAACGACGGTACGGATTAAATCGAAACTGTTCGTAATACTCTCACGAATAACAACTAATGCCCTATTTTTAGTCGATGATAATTTATTCCAATCATCTATAGACAAATCTTTTCCTGTCGAGTAATACTTTTGTACCCTATTATAAATTACTTGTATTTTTACAGGAAATAATCCGTTCGCTTTTTTTCTTCGAGTATCTATTGTGGTTACTACAGTAATTCCATCCTTCGTGTATTTCATTTTATTTAGTATATTTGTTAATAACGATAGTGCAATTCGTCGACGATGTACATACAATTTGCATACAAATATATGAAATAAACCAAAATAAACCAAAATAAACCAAAATAAACACGAGTATTTACCGACTGAAAAACAGTTATTTATGAATATTCAACAAATAAACCAAAATAAACGCAAATAAATTTATTCCGACTGTTAATCAGGGGGTCCCAGGTTCAAGTCCTGGTTGAAGAGCAGAGAAATGAAGCCGACTCAAAAGAAATTTTGCAGTCGGTTTTTTTATTCTTCCTATCAAATTACCCGGGCAAATGTAAAAGGAATATGTAATTCATTCAGAGATTCAAAGGCTCAACATTAAACCACCCTGAATAACCTCCGACACTTCTCTTCATCCAAATAAATCACACAAACCAAACCACAAACACCATTCATCTTTTCTGAAGATACTCAACCTATTTTTGTTTTTGTTTTTTCAACGGCTGACTGAAAAAAATGGACACGACCAAGATAATTCTCGTCCCATTGAGCAAACTGTCTACTATACCGTAAAGCTTGCCGCCACATCCTTAAAGATTTATCATATCTGTCTTTTTGCTCATACAATATAGCCAAGTTCTGATAAGCCGTTAAAATAGAAGGGGGTGTTTCGTAAGTATCGTCATAACTCTTTTTATATTTCGATATTGCTTTTAAGAATAATTCCTCTGCCTTCTCCGTCTCATTCCCGGAATTTGCCAATTTAACTCCCTGAGAAAGATAATAATCAGCAAGACGTTTCATATACAACAAAGGATACTTCCGTGCTATTGTTTCATATCGCTTACACCCCATATCCGAATAAGGTTCGGAGAATGAAAGCGAGGAACTTTGTTTATAAATTCGGACAAGTGTTTTATCAATGGCGTTTAAAAAAGGATGAACACCCAATTTTTTATTGTATCGTTTATTCGTCCTAAATATTTCAAATGCAGCTTTCTGAGATTCTCCCAATCGACCTGAAAAAAAATAAAATTTCCACAAAAGATATTGTTGGTTTCCCAAAAGATCATACGTTCCACTTCCCCGCTCAAACTGTTTTGTATAAAATTCAATCAACCGGATTCTGGATGTTTCCGCATGTTCCGGATAATATTTAGGATAATAAATATCCTCAAGCAATTCCTCTATCCGTTCCAAAACTCGAGACAATGCCCTTTCATCCCCTTCTTTTTCATAATACTCCGCCGCCTGAAAATAAGCATCAACAGCAGATTCCACATCTCCCGTTTCATAATATGTATTTGCTGTCAATTCAAAATCTTCCTTTTGATTCTCCTCTTTCCGGGAATTATTACAACAGAGATCGTTCATTGTTCTTTGATTTTTCAATTATTATTTTGTAATAATTTTTATTACCGATGTTCGAGATAACAATTGTTTTGTTTCTACGTATTATCCAATCCCACCATCCAAACAACTATTCCGATATATTCCTGCTCATTGATCAGTCATCATATTAACAACTTTCCTCAAAACATTCCGAATCTACTCCAAATTTCATCCCCATATATCGAAAATCAACCCTTTACCAATTCTTAAAGATATTAAATATTTCCGAACAAATACAACAACTACTATTGTCCAATAAAAACTCAAATAATTTCAACCTGTTGAAAACAACAACTATTTACAATCAGTTTTTGATTCACCAAGTCCATACACATAGACATAACTGACTATCATCATACTGTCAGATAGGTTTATCAAACCCCAATAATCACTTATATTCTCATTCAACTTTTATTTAATCCCCAGAACTTAACAGGAAGCAACCGGAACAAAACAACCCTTATAAATCAAAGGTACGACAAAATTCATCACACCTCCTCTGAAATTCAGGGATAAACTTCATTTTAAGAATGTAGCCACTGTCTATTCTGGCTGCAAACTCGTTCTTCCCGTCTTCGTTTTTTCCACAGTTGCCATGAATTAACAGCATTTTGCCAAAGGACATAAGCCCCTGGTCCAATAGCAGATAATGGATTCAGATAAGTATGTGCCATCCAAATTGCCAATATTGTATTTTTCTGACCTAAAGCCTGTCCTCCCGCAATACGATTACCATACAGGCTTCCTAAACTTTTTCCCACCAAAAACTGAATCCCACAAACACACAATGCAGAAAGAGCTTGTTCCCAAGCCATTCCCTCTCCTGAATTTCCCTCCAACAAGGAAGAAAAAGTTTGTGCTGTAACAATAGCTAAAGAGACAGACCAAAGATAAAATGCAACAGCGCTTTTTTCTGCCAATAATTTATGTATTCGAGGAGCAATGTATGACAACAGCCATGCCAACAAAAAAGGACAAATCAATAGAGGAAATATCTTTCCCAAAATAACCGTAAAAGCAGACCAGAAGCTCAACTCTGGATGAGATTCAATCAGCGGGAACAACAAAGGGACAGCCACTGCTGCTCCAATATTACCCAATAACGTATAAGTAGTCAAGCTGGCAACATTTCCTCCTAATCGGGCAGTAATGACAGCGGCAGCAGTAGCGGTAGGACAAATGACACAGACCATTGCCCCTTCTGCTACTATTTTACTGAAAGGGGCCAAAAGAGAATAAACAGCCAAGGCTCCTAAAACTTGTATTAGGAACAACCAGAAATGCAAAGGTTCGAATTTTAATTCTTTCGGAGATATTTTACAGAAAGTCAATAATAACATGATAAAAATAAGGAATGGTGTCAAAAAAGCCAATGACGAGAAAAAAGAGTATCCAAGTACTCCTGCGGACATGGCTATCGGCAAGGTCCAATCCTTAAAAAATTTCCAAATCGTAATCATTTTTCTTCTGTTTTCTTTCGAAATGCAAAGATAGTGAAAGGTGAGAGCAGAGACAAAAGAAAACGAAGTTTTCAGTTTTGGCTATGCCGAACCGCATCCTATCTTATTTAAAGATAGTGAAAGGTGAGAGCAGAAAACAAAAGAAAATAAAGTTGTCAGTTTTAGGCTATGCCGAACTGCATCCTATCCTATCTAAAAATAGTGAAAGAAGCAAGGCTATTACCGCTATTCATAAAAACAGATAATTTATTCTGGTAAATTTTATTAAGTCCCCAATACCTTTTCTTGTTCTTTAGATAAATTTCAGATATCCATTTTAAATAAGAGATAATAATCCCATTCCAAACAATTATTTTTCAAAAAGATTTGTAAAAACCAAAAGAGATAATTAATTTGTATCATATTTGTAATTTATAATCTCTATAAATACTACTTTATTATGAAAAAGATACTTACATTTGCTATTCCTATTATTCTCTGCTTTGTCATAGCATTTATTGCCGGACGATTTCAATCCGAATCCCTTGAATATTGGTATCCTTTATTAAATAAATCCGTTCTTACTCCTCCCAATATTGTCTTCCCAATTGCATGGAGTATATTATATCTCTGCATGGGTATTTCTGCAGGATTTATCTTACGCACTAACTCTCCCAAGAAACAAGTTCTTCTCATTCTTTTTGTTATTCAACTCTGCTTAAATTTTTTCTGGAGTATTTTTTTCTTTTATCTCCAAAATCCGACAGCAGGATTAATTGATATTCTTCTTCTCGATTTAATTGTATTATTTTATATCCTTACAGGATGGCGTACCAGTAAAATTGCGGTTTTACTTTTTATCCCATATTTTCTATGGCTTTGCTTCGCCAGCTATTTGAATATATATATTTTAATCTACAACTGATTTTGTTGCTAAAGACGAACTTGATTAATGACAATATCCCATCATTACCAACTGTTTTTTCAAAACTCAGAAACAGTTATTTAAACGGATAATCCTCTATTATCCTCCTTTCTACTGATTATGATACATCATAAAAAGGTATCCAAATTTTACGATTTGATATCATCCTCCGGTATGAATGTTGCTTTTACCCTGTAAAATCAACGTAATATTATATATGAAAGCAGCCTACACAGCAACAGTTACGGCCCAAGGAGGTCGGGACGGTCATATTGAATCATCAGACGGCATTTTGGATATTGATGTTCGGACACCGAAAGCATTGGGAGGACCAGGAGGTCCTTTCAGCAATCCCGAACAATTGTTTGCAGCCGGTTATGCTGCATGTTTTAACAGTGCATTAAACTTAATGGCTCGAATAAAACATTTATCTATTGGAAAAGCTCGAGTACAAGTTTCTATTGGTATTGGAAAAGATGATTCAGGACATTTTCAACTTTCCGCGTTAATAGAAACCAATGTTCCAGGCGTATCATTGGAAGAAGCCCAAAAACTTACCGAAGCAGCTCATGAAATCTGTCCTTACTCTCGTGCAACTCGAGGTAATATTGATGTAGAATTAAGAGTCACTAATGAGGACAAATAATTTTTCACCTCTATTTCCCCAAAGACCGATTTTCGGTCTTTTTTTTATATATACCCCATAAAAACATCAACCACACCCAACAAATAATATATATTTAAACAACACCACCCCATAAAAAACAGCATCATCATCAAAAAATATAAATATTTTTTTGGTTGTACATACAAATTAAATATATTTGTAAAAAATAATTAACAAAACTATGTGTGGTATTGTAGCAGTATTTGATCTTCAGGGGACAGAATCTGAATCTATGCGTCCCTTAATATTAAACATGGCAAAAAAAATCCGTCACAGAGGGCCTGATTGGTCCGGTATTTATACCGGAGAGAAGGCGATATTAGCACATGAACGTCTTTCTATCGTCGATCCTGAATCAGGAGGACAACCTCTTAAAAGCAAAGATGGGAAGCTCATATTAACAGTTAATGGAGAAATTTACAACCACCGAGAGATCCGAGCAGAATTGGCCAATGAATATGAATTTCTCACCGGTTCCGATTGTGAAGTTATTTTAGCGTTATATCGTAAAAAAGGAATAAACTTCTTGGAAGATTTAAATGGCATGTTCGCTTTCGCACTCTACGATGTTGAAAAGAACACTTACTTTATTGCACGAGACCATATCGGAATCATTCCCTTATATATGGGATACGATACTTCAGGACATTTTTATATAGCTTCTGAATTAAAAGCTTTGGAAGGAATATGCAATCGTATAGAACCATTTTTACCAGGTCATTATCTATATAGTACAGAAGGCCATCTTGTCTGTTGGTATAAACGGGATTGGGAACAATATGAAGCAGTAAAAGATAATGAAGCCGATCCAACCTCTTTACGAGAAGCTCTTGAAGCATCTGTTCGGAGACAATTAATGTCGGACGTTCCTTATGGAGTTCTTTTGTCTGGAGGATTAGACTCTTCCATTATTTCGGCCATAGCAAAAAAATATGCAGCCAAACGTATTGAAAGCGACAGTCGCAGTGATGCCTGGTGGCCTCAATTACACTCTTTTGCAGTAGGCTTAAAAGGAGCGCCTGATTTAGCGGCGGCACGAAAAGTAGCCGACCACATCGGCAGTGTACACCACGAGATTCATTATACCATAGAAGAAGGATTAGATGCCATCCGAGACGTTATTTATTATATCGAGACTTATGACGTTACTACTGTTCGAGCTTCTACTCCCATGTATTTGTTAGCTCGGGTAATCAAATCCATGGGTATCAAAATGGTCTTGTCCGGCGAAGGAGCCGATGAAATTTTCGGAGGCTATCTTTATTTCCACAA
>CASFOM010000154.1 GCA_949296295.1 uncultured Alistipes sp.
AGTTCTTATAGTAAATTTTATATTCCCAAGCTCCAAAGGGATCGTATTGTCCAGGATATAATTGCTGCTTTTCGAACCATAGTTTGTTATATATTCCATTGTAATCTTCATCCCAAAAAGCAGGTTGTATCTCATAAGGAGTCAGATTGAAAATGGCAATTACTATATTGTCATTAGTCTTTCGTTTAAAGGCTAAAACATTATAAGGTTGAGACGAGTTTATATGTATCAGTTCACCTCCTTTTTCTCCATCTTGTAATGCTTTGTTGTTATGTTTCAGGTGGTTTAATGTTTTATAAAAAGAAGTATATTTGGATTCATTTCTATCAATTAAATCCTTTTCGAAAAATTCTAATTTCTTTTTTGAACCAAATTCTTGTCCACTGTAGATTAATGGTGTCCCTTTTAAAACATAGGTTAAAGCCGCAAAAGTTTCATACGCTTTCCCAAAACGGATAAATTCTGTGTCATTCCAGGAATTTTCATCATGATTGGATGTAAACAATAATCCCATATCCGAGTTCTTGTATAATAGCTTCTGTTCTTCCAGAAAGGAACGTAAATGAGTTACATTTTCAGTCCCTTTTGCTAAGCCTTCCATAAAATGAAATAGTTTCCACCGATAAGTGATATCGAAAATATGATTTTTTTGATATTCCGGATCTTCTACTTCCCCTAACATATATAAATCAGGATTTAGCTTTCGTAGATGTTGTATGCATTCTTCCCAAAAATCGAGCGGAACTAAACCTGCCATATCTTGACGAAACCCATCAACATTCATAGAGGTAATCCAGAAACTCATGGCGCGAATCATTTCTTTCCTCATCTCTGCATTGGAATAATTCAGTTTTGCTGTGTCACTCCAATCAAAAGGGGAAATAATATGTCCGTTAGCATCTTGTTCATACCAGTCCGTATGTCCTTGTGCTAACCATTTACTGTCCCATGCGGTGTGGTTGGTAGCAATGTCAAGAATTACTTTTAAACCTAATTGATGGGCTCGTTCTACTAAATGTCCAAAATCGGATAATGTTCCAAATTCAGGATTTACCGCAGTGTAGTCCCGAATGGAATAATAACTTCCTAAAGAACCTTTTCGATTGACTTTCCCAATAGGGAAAATAGGCATGAACCAAAGTACAGTAATCCCCAAATCGGCAAGTCGAGGTAATTCTTTCTCAAAAGCTGTAAATGTTCCTTCTTTTGTATATTGCCGTATGTTTACTTCATAGATGACGGCGTCATAACTCCACGTTGGATGTGTCATAATATCCCTTTCCCAAATAAGTAAAACACAATGCTTGAAATTAGATTCCTTCAATCAAGAATCGTACAACATTTAAAGATACAAAAAGAGATAGAAAATAACAATTTCAGAAAATAATTTTGTTTTTTTAGATGGCTTTTTTCTGGATGATGCAGAATAATGATCCTATTTCTTCTAATTGGCACAATAATCGCATAATAGATTTTACTAAAAAATCGTTTTATATAACAATATTCTAAAGACGTGAACTATGAAAAAAATCTTAATCTGGAGTTTGTTGTTGATACCTGTATTGGTATTTGTGAGTTGTGAAAAAGATGATGATATCCATCCAACAACGGCAGTAGAAGCTAAGTTTAAGGAAATGTATCCACAAGCTACTAATATCTCTTGGGAAACGACCAACAATCATTTTTACGTAGCTTATTTCCGAAACAATGGAGTAAAGACGGAAGCATGGTATAGTAATAATGGAGCATGGGCACAAACGGAAAGTCTTTTTGCATATTCAGAGTTATCCCAAGCAATTAAAGATAATTTATCCACAAGTAAATATGGAGATTGGACTGTAGATGATGTAACAAAACTTGAACGTCCCAATATTGAGGATACTTATGTTATTGAAGTAGAGAAGTATAATGCAGAAGCTTTATTGTATTATACGATTGATGGAGTGTTGATTCGGGAATCATTTAACAGAGAATGGGATAATTTACCGGTTATGATGCCCCAACAGATTCTTCAATATGTAAGTAATCAATATCCTTTGGCTCTCATTGTCGAATTATCTATTGATCAGTCAGGATATAATGTTTACTTGTTGAATGGATCTTCTATTGTCCGAATAGTTTTTTCTAATCCTGAATATGAATGGTTAGCTACCTATCAATTAGTTTATGAGGTTCCCACTATTGTTATGGACGCCTTTAGAGCAAACACTTCAGAAAATGAAGAATATACTCAGGTAGATTATGTAGCTACTGCAACGGGAGAACAATATTATGCCTTTACTGTAACTAACGGAACGGATATATATGTCATTAAAATAGATCTCCAAGGAAATATAATACCGTAATTTTGCGATAAATTTCCTTTTACGAACAGAACCGCATCCCAATAATTTTTTTAATTTATGGGATGCGGTTCTGTATATTTAAATGAACTATGTAATTTATAAAATATTGTATTACATTGCTTTCTTACTTTTGTTAATTATTTTAAAAGTTGTAAGAAAGGTTTTGGAATATCGGTGTCGAAGAACATTTCTTGTTTTGTGACAGGGTGAATAAAACGTATTGACCGGGCATGTAAGGCAATTCGATTGATGGGAGAGATTATTCCTCCGTATTTTTTATCTCCGATGATGGGACAGCCCATATCTTTCATGTGGACACGAATCTGATTCTTTTTTCCTGTTTCCAAATTCAATGCTAAAAGCGTATTTTCAGGGCTTTGTTTTAATATACGATAATGAGTTACCGCTAATTCTCCCATTTCGAAATTGGGAACCGAATATACCATGTATGCTTTATTTTCAGCTAAAAAAGAACGATAAGTCCCCTCTTTTTGGGGAGGTCTTCCCGAAACGACCGCTACATATTCCCGTTCCAAGACTAAATTATTCCAGTTTTTCTGTAATTGATGCTGTACCTCCAAGGTTTTGGCGAAAAGCATTATCCCGGAAGTTTCACGATCTAACCTATGTATAATAAAGATGCGGTTGCTGCTGTCCTGTTGTTTTAAATATTCACTTAAAATGTAATAAGCTGTTTTTTTTCGTTCTTTATCGGTGGCCATTGAAAGTAGTCCATTCTTTTTATGAACCACCAATAGGTATTTGTCTTCATATATGATGGAAAGCATTGGATGCCGGAAAGCTTTTTGAACAATTCCTCGATACAGAGATACTTTATCTCCTGGATTTAAGCGGTAATTGAATTGAGTAACTGTTTTTTCATTGACCGTTATTTGTTGATGAGCCAAATAGGATTTAACGGTTGTTTTACTTCTGTTCGACATAACCTCAAACAGAAATTCCAATAAAGAGGTTTCTTTATTGACAGAATAAACTTCCATTTTTGGAGAAGCCATTTTCCCTTTTTCTTTTTTTAAATCGGGTCTTTTTTTCTTATCAATAGTTAATAACTCTTCTTCAAACAGGTCCAGATTAATCTTTTGTAAATCTTTTCTTTTTTTATTCATATAATAAATATTTTTCACGCATCTTTTTAAAACGTTCAATATCAGGTAACCAATAGGAACGGATTTCTTCCGCTGTTTTCCCTTCCTGAATCATTTGTCTGATATAATCAACTCCGGTTAGTTTTTCGAAATATGGAGTGAAAAATTGAGAAGTATTGTTAAAGTCCTTATAAGCATCTATTATATACTTAAAGGTCACCTCTCCTGATAATAAATCTTCTTCAGAGACTTTTCCTAAATATGTACCAAAACAGGTACAATTCTTTTGTGGCGGATTTTGAGCTCCAGGCATGGCCCGGGGAGTAAAAGTAAAAGAGTGTCCCTTCATTTCCGGATGTCCATACACTTTGAAAGGGAAACGGGTACCTCTTCCTACACTGACAGGAGTTCCTTCAAAGAAGCAAAGAGAGGGATAAAGATAAACAGAAGTCATATCAGGTAAATTAGGAGAGGTTTTGACGGGGAGTTGATATAAACTGTCATGAGTGTAGTTACTGCAAGGGATGATGGTTACTTTTCCTGTTGAATCTACCCATCCTTCGCCTCGGGCCATTTGGGCTAATTCGCCTAATGTCATACCATGTACTACGGGGATGGGGTAAATTCCGACAAAAGAACGGTGTTTGGGTTCAAGGATGGGACCATCTACATAAAAACCGTTTGGATTGGGACGATCAAGAATAATCACTTCCGTATCATTTTCAGCTGCTGCTTCCAATAAATAATGCAAGGTTGATAAATAGGTGTAAAAACGAACCCCTACATCCTGTAAATCGAATATGACGATATCTAATTGTTGCATTATTTCATCAGAAGGTTTTTTAGAGGCTCCATATAAGGATATTACAGAAATACCGGTTTTGGAGTCAGTATCGTCTTCCACCACACTTCCTGCATCAACATCTCCTCGAAATCCATGTTCAGGAGATAATATACATACGATATTAACCCCCAATTTGTTTAAGGTATCGACCAGATGAATATTTTTTACTATTGAGGTTTGATTCACCAACAGTCCTACCCGTTTCCCTTTGATTAATGACAGATAACTTTCCATATTTTCAGCTCCAGGATGTATTTGGGGAGAAGCGAAAACCTGAGAGGTTATACAAAAGAGAAACAATACCAATCCGTATTGACGAATGCGATTTATTATTCGAGGTTTCATAGTTAACTTTTTATGAAAAATAAGTTTTTGAAAGATTAAAGACGAGATATTTTTGATATTTCTTCCTACAAATGTAATCCTATTTTATTAAATCTTGGGATAAAGTAGGATTTTTACTTTTTATGTTTAAGGAATAAAAAAAGAGTTGCCAAGTAAGTTCTGCTCTATTTGAGAAGATATTTAATACGACCTTCCTTAACCGAGGAGATAAAAATATCAAAGAGTTTAAATTTATAGGGAGATATGAGGATTCTGTATCTCTTCAAAGAGTTTCTACTTTGTTGTAAAAAGATTATTTTTGTCTTTGTAAAGTATTATCAAAGGCAAGAAAAGTGATTATTAAAAAACTTATCGGACAGACGGCTACCTATGGAGTGGCTACCATTGTAGCACGTTTTATTGGGTTTGCATTGACTCCTTATTTGACGTTAAAGCTGTCCGGAGCGGAATATGGTGTTTACAGCTATTATTTCGGTCTTATTCCTTTTGGGTTGGTTATATTGACGGCAGGAATGGAAAATGGTTTTTTTCGTTTCCTGAACAAATGTAATACGGATGCAGATAAAAATAAATTGTATGGTACTGTTTTATCAGCAGTTACTGTAACGAGTTTATCTTTTTTTGTCTTGGTATCTGTTTTTTCTCCTTGGATTTATCACTATATCAATGAATATGAAGTAGGTCACTTATCATTAATCCCTATTGTTGCCGGAATTATTTCATTGGATGCGATTTTAGCGATGCCCTATGCTCGGTTACGGGCAGAATCACATACCCGATTGTTTGTTATTACTAAGGTTGTCAATGTTCTGGTTAATGTTGGTTTTTGTCTGTTCTTTTATTCGATATTGCCTCATTTTAAAAATTCAGCATGGTTGGGTTGGATGTGGATAGAGGGGTATGGTGCAGGATATGCTTTATTGGCTAATTTATTGGCCAGTATATTTAATTTTATCCTGTTGTCTTCCATGTTGAAGAATGTTAAATGGGGGATTGACAGACCATTGTTGAAAAAAATATTTATTTTTTCATTACCCCTGTTTTTGGGAGGCTTTGGAGGAACCATCAATGAATTTATAGATCGTCAATTGTTACTTTATCTTTTGCCTCCCGGTATTGGGATAGAACAGGTGGCCATTTATTCAGGGGTCATGAAAATAGCAGCATTGATGACTCTATTTTTACAGATGTATCGTTATGCTGCAGAACCGTTTTTCCTTTCAGAAGTGAAAAGCGCTGATTTCAAAAAGGCCAATGCAGAAGGATTAAAATATTTTACCATAGCCTCCATGGCGGTTTTTTTGATTATTGTCTTTTATATGGATATTTTTCAGTATCTGGTTTCTGGGGAAGAGTATCGGGAGGCATTGTTTATTGTTCCTGTCATGTTGCTTTCCAATATCTTGGTGGGAATTTATTTTAATATGTCCTTTTGGTTCAAGGTTACGGAACGGACTTATTTTGCCATTCTTATTACTTTTACAGGAGTGATTTTTACGTTGTTGCTTAATCTTTTATTCATTCCGTCTATGGGATATGTTGGTTCTGCCTATGCTCGTTTAGGATGTGAAACAGCGATGGTATTGTTGTGTTATTTCTTAAACCAAAAATATTATCCTGTTCCATATGATTTGAAGACGATAGGATTATATGGACTTATAGCTGCTGCCTTGTATGGATTGTCCGTTGTTGTCCATATTTCGTCAGTAGTTCCTCGATTACTGTTCAATACCTTGTTGTTAGGAACTTTTTTGATGTTCTTTGTACAACATGAGAAGATAAATTTGCGTTCTATACTAAAAAAATAAGTGTTGTTGTATTATTATAGGAAAAAATAAAATATGGAGAAAATAAAAGTAGTTAATCAATCGGCATTCAATTTGCCCTGTTATGAAACTTCTGGAGCTGCGGGGATGGATGTTCGGGCAGCTATTAAGGAACCTGTTACATTACAACCGTTGGAACGAGCTTTGATTCCGACAGGGTTGTTTGTCGAGTTGCCGGTAGGATATGAAATGCAAGTTCGTCCACGAAGTGGATTGGCAGCCAAACATGGCATTACTGTATTGAATGCTCCGGGAACAATAGATGCGGATTACCGTGGAGAAATAAAGGTGATTTTGATTAATTTATCTAATACCTCTTTTGAAATATTACCAGGAGAACGAATTGCTCAATTGGTTGTCTCCCGTTGTGAACAGGTGGGGTGGGAGCCTGTTGAGGTGTTGTCGGAAACTGTTCGAGGAACGGGAGGATTTGGCTCTACCGGAGGCGTTAAAGAATTGGAAAAGAAGTGATATGAAAATGATTAATGTCGTTAGGATAAGTTTCCTGATAGGTTTGTTGATGTGCTTTTTTGAAGGGTCTATTTATGCTCAGACGCGAGATAGAGCTCAAAAAGAGAAACGAACAGAACGAATGAAGGATGACTCTGAAACGAAAGAAATTTCTGCTTATATGGCAGGGATGCATGCATTGTTGGTGGATGGGAATATGGATGAGGCTATTTCATGTTTTCGAACCATGTTATTACAGGATTCTTTACATGCACCATCCAATTACCAGCTTTCATTATTGTTGAATGATGCGGAGGAAGCTTTAACTTATAGTCGAAAGGCCGCAGAGATAGATACTACCAATAAGTGGTATCGTTATCAATATGCTCAATTATTAGGACGAACCAATCGGTACAAGGAAGCCATAGAAGTTTGTAAATCGGCATTAAAAGTTCAAAATAATGATTTACAAACTTATCGTTATTTAGCTGCTTTGTATGAAAGTGATCGTCAGCCGTATGCAGCATTGGCAGTTTTGGATAGTGCATTGGTTTTATTTGGAAATGATTTGTCGTTATTGGAAGCCAAGCAGGAAATATTGTTGAATGCCAATATTTTGGATCGGGCTAAAGCTAATGCGGAATTGTTGATGTCTTTAGATGCTCAAAACAGTCATTATCCTTTGTATATGGCATATACTTATATTCGAGGGAGGGATACTTCGGCGCTTCGATATTTACGACAAGCAGAAGCACTTGATTCTACGGATGTTAATACCATGTTGGCCTATTGTGACTATTATCAGTCCAATGGTATGACAGGAATGTATTTATCGACGCTTGGACGGGTTTTTTCTTCCGATCAAATACCTCTGTCCGCTAAAATTAATTACTTTAATGAGGTATTGAAAACACGTCGTTTTTATACGGATTATTTTGGTTATATAGATAACCTGGCTCGAACAATTGCTATCAAATATCCGAATAGTCCTGAAGCAGGAAAGTTATATGCGCAGCATTTGATTAATATAGGGAATACGGATGGGGCTTTGGAACTGTATAAATCTCGTTTGTCGGATTCTGTCCCAGACATTGATGTATATCAGCATATTATCGGAATAGAGTCTTACAAAAAGAATGCGGATTCCGTATTGTATTATACTCAAAAGGCCGTACAATTATTTCCTGATGATTATGAATTACCGTTGATGTATGCTGGAGCATTGTTGTCTCAGAAACAGTATAATGAGGCATTGAAAGTATTGAAGGAGACAATGAAAGATTTAACCCAGGATTCTCTTTGTAGTGTTTATCTCTGTACTATTGGAGATGTTTATAATGAGATGGGGAAATTGAATCAGGTTTATAAAAATTATGAGAAGTCATTGAAATATAATCCCAATAATGTGGTGACTCTTAATAATTACAGTTACGCGTTAAGTGTTGCAGGGGAGGAGTTGGATAAGGCGTTATCTATGGTTTCCGTAGTTATGAATAATGAACCGTCTAATCCTACCTACATTGATACTTATGCCTGGATATTGTATAAAATGGGGCGTTATAAGGAGGCTAAAGCCGCTATGCAGAAAGCAATTGCTTTTGACATGAATAATTCAGCAGAATTGTTCTTGCATTATGGTGATATTTTATATGCACTTTCAGAAGAATTCAGTGCAGTATTATATTGGAAAAAAGCTCTTGCAGCAGGAGCTGATAAAAAGGAAGTGGAGGAACGATTACAAAAGGTGGAACAATAAGTAAGTTGAGTTAGGAGATATTGTTTGTTTTTGTGATTTATTCTTTTACATGACAATAAAATAGGGGAGTGAAAATCTATTTCGGGTAAGATGTAAGGAAAATAGAAAAGGATTCTAATTTTTTATATTTGAAAAAATATAACTTATTTTGTAAATTGTAATAAAATATAGGTTCTTCATAAAGTTATGATAAGCAGAGAGTTAGTAGATTATTTGTTGATTAATGCTTGTAATGCGGCCGTAGTGGCGGGTGTGGATATCATGAAGATATATAACGAACACACAGAATTTGATGTCAATATAAAATCGGATAATACTTTGGTCACGGAAGCGGATCGTGTCTCACATGAAAAAATAAAAAAATATCTTTCTCAGACACGAGTTCCGATGTTGAGTGAAGAAGGAAGAAATATGCTTTTTGAAGAACGTTATCGTTGGGATTTATATTGGTTGGTAGATCCTATTGACGGGACCCGTGAGTTTGTAAACAAAAATGATGAATTTGTTGTTTGTATTGCGTTGATGACAGATAACAAACCGTTGTTTGGAGTAATTTATGTCCCATCAGAAGATAAATTGTATTTTTCAGATCCGGATAGAGGGGCTTTTTTAATAGAACAGGCATCAGATAAACGAGGAGAGGCTTTTCATATCAATACTCTTTATTCCTTATCGGTTCATTTGAAGCCTCACATTTGGGATGGAAAACGACCTTTGCGGGTAGTTGTTACGCGTTCACATATGACGCAAGAGACAGAAGATTTCATAGAAGAATTACGTAAGAAATTTGGTCCCATAGAGGAAATTCATTGTGGAAGTTCCAAAAAATTTTGTTATATTGCCGAAGGGAAAGCAGATATATATGTACGTTTAACATCTGTTTTTGATTGGGATATTGCAGCAGGACATGCTATTGCAAATGCTGTGGATGCGACTGTGAGACATATTGGAGCAGGGGATATTGCATATAATAAACGGACATTGGTAATAGAACCTTTTATTGCTTATGTAAAAGGTATAGAATTATAAATAGTTTAATTATGTTAGGAAAGAAAAAAATCGCCTTGGTCGCACATGATAATATGAAGCGCGATTTGGCGGCATGGGTGGATTGGAATTGGGAAGTATTGTTAAAACATCATTTGATTTGTACCGGAACGACGGGAAAGATGGTGGCCCAAACATTGATGGATCGTCGAGGGAATGAACATGGTCGGTTTGATATTACTTTTCTGAAATCAGGACCTTTGGGAGGAGATCAGCAGTTGGGGGCAATGATTGCGGAAGGAGAAATCGATACTTTGATTTTTTTCTGGGATCCAATGATGGCACAGCCCCATGATGTAGATGTAAAGGCGTTGATGAGGTTAGCTACGGTTTATAACGTTCCTATGGCCATCAATCGTTCTACTGCTGATTTTTTAATTGCATCCCCTTTCTTTGAAGGAGAGTATGTTCGAGAGATTAAAGATTATCGGTCATATATTGAGCGTAGCTTGAAAGGATAGGAGCTACGCTCTTTTTTTATGGTCAATACGATCTATGATTACAGCTAAGGCTCCGTCTCCTGTAACATTGCAGGCAGTGCCGAAGCTATCCATTGCAATATATAAAGCAATCATTAGGGCTTGTAGGGTTTCATCAAAACCGAGCATGGAAGACAGGAGTCCTAATGCTGCCATGATTGCTCCTCCTGGAACTCCGGGAGCAGCTACCATTGTGATTCCTAACATGAAAATAAATCCTATAAATAGATTTAAAGATACCGGCATATCATTCATATACATAATGGCCATAGCACAGGCTGTTATTTTCATGATACTTCCTGCTAAATGAATCGTGGCACATAAAGGGATTACGAAACCAGCCAATTCTTCAGAGACACCGTTTTTGCGAGTTTGATTCAAGGTTACGGGGATGGTGGCGGCGGAGGATTGGGTTCCTAAAGCTGTCATGTAGGCCGGAAGCATGTTTTTTAATAATCGGAATGGGTTTTTCCGGGCGATTATGCCGGCAGCGGTGTATTGTAGCAGTAATAACAATATATGTAAGACAAATATAACGGCAATGACTTTAATGAATAGAGTTAAAATGTCTGCAACTTGACCTTCTGCTCCCATTTTTAAAAAAATACCGAAGATATAGATAGGGAGGAAGGGGATGATTACAGCCGAAATAAGTTTCATAATGACTTCCCGAAATTCAGAAAATCCTTGTTTGATTGTGTTTCCGGAAGAGATGGATACCCCTAATCCCAGAACAAACGCCAATAACAAGGCACTCATGACACCAATAACCGGAGGCATTTCAACAGTAAAATAGGGGAGTATCCCTGATTGGATGGACGTTAATTCCATAGGACCGGAAGATTGTATTTGCAATAAATTAGTAAAGGCCCATTGACAGGAAAAATAGGTCATAAATCCGGAAAAAAGAGTGGATCCATAAGCTATTAATGCAGTAATTCCTAATAATCGTCCTGCATTTTTCCCCATTTCAGCTATTCCTGGAGCCACTAATCCCAAAATGATTAAGGGAATAATAAAATCTAAAAAGTTTCCAAAAATACCATTGATGGTAACAAAAATACGGACACTCCAAATGGGGAAGAATAGGGCACAAATAATCCCTGCCAAGATAGCGATAATGATGCGAGGTAATAATCCTATGGAGTTGATTCGTAATTTCATGACATCAGATTTGATTTGAATAATAAAGGAGGTGTATCAAATATTATCATTTGATCATCTCCTTTATTATGTGTCAAAATGAGCAAAATGCGAGCCATTAAGGATTGTTATTTTGAGTAATGGTTATAAGTGAAGAATTCCAAAATAACAAAGCAGTTTGCCATTATGATTTATATAACATTCGTTTTTGTCAGTTATTTATCTGACTATTTTTCCAAATAACTGCTTCATGCTAACCTCCTGTTCTATTAAATCATGGAGTTCATTAATAGCAACCCGTTTTTGTTCCATGGTATCCCGGTACCGCACAGTAACAGTGTTATCTTGTACTGATTGATGGTCCACTGTAATACATAAAGGCGTTCCAATAGCGTCTTGACGACGGTAACGTTTCCCTATACTGTCTTTTTCATCATATTGACAAGCATAGTCAAGTTTTAAATCATCCAATATTTTTCTTCCTATTTCAGGCAGACCGTCTTTTTTTACTAAAGGAAGAACTGCAACTTTTACAGGAGCCAAAGCAGCAGGGAAGGATAATACTACTCGTTCGTCTTTACTTCCATCTTCTTTTGTTAATTCTTCTTCTTTGAAAGCGGCGGATAATACTTGTAATACCATACGGTCCACTCCAATGGAAGTTTCTACTACATAAGGAACGTAACTTTCTCCTGTTTCCGTATCGAAATATTGTATTTTTCGTCCTGAAAATTTTTGATGATTACCCAAATCGAAATCCGTACGGGAATGTATCCCTTCCACTTCTTTAAATCCGAAAGGAAATTTGAATTCAACATCAGTAGCCGCATTGGCATAATGGGCTAATTTTTCGTGGTCATGGAAACGATAATTGTCATCTCCGAAACCAAGAGCCCGATGCCAACTCATACGAAATGCCTTCCAGTATTCAAACCATTTGAGCTCATCTCCGGGACGGACGAAGAATTGCATTTCCATTTGTTCAAATTCTCTCATTCTGAAAATGAATTGCCGCGCAACAATTTCGTTTCGGAAAGCTTTTCCTATTTGGGCAATGCCGAACGGAATTTTCATACGTCCGCTTTTTTGCACATTTAAGAAATTTACAAAAATTCCCTGAGCTGTTTCCGGACGTAAATAAATGGTATTTGCTCCTTCAGAAACAGAACCTATTTTTGTTTCGAACATCAGATTGAATTGACGTACTTCTGTCCAGTTTTTTGTTCCAGAGATAGGACATACTATTTCACAATCTTCAATGATTTTCTTTACTTCTTCCAAGTTGTTATCTGTAAGAGCTTTTACCATACGTTCATTGATAGTATGGCGACGCTCGGAAATTTCTTTTACGCGAGGAGATGTTTCGATGAATTGTTTCCGATTAAATTTTTCTCCAAAACGTTTTTGAGCTTTGGCAATCTCTTTTTCTATTTTCTCATCTTGTTTGGCCAACCATTCTTCAATGAGTACATCGGCTCTATATCGTTTTTTTGAATCTTTGTTGTCAATTAACGGATCATTGAAAGCTCCTACGTGTCCGGATGCTTCCCAAATACGGGGATGCATAAAAATGGCGGAGTCGATACCGACAATATTATCATTTAATCGTACCATGGCATCCCACCAATACTTTTTAATATTGTTTTTCAATTCAACTCCTAATTGTCCGTAATCGTAAACAGCGCTTAATCCGTCATATATTTCACTGGAAGGGAATATAAATCCATATTCCTTACTGTGTGCAATTAATTTCTTAAAAAGTTCCTCTTGCGTCATTTTCTATTTTAAATCTTAATGTTTTTGTCGATTTTATTGTTCCTTTTTGTAATAGAGGTTTATTTTTATTCCTGATTGGTAGAATAAAATAAACCATTTGAAAAAGGTAAAGTGTACAAATATAGGATTTTATGAGGAGGTTTCAAGTTTTTTTTTTGAAAAGTTGAGTTCAGAGTGTCTTAGTTTGTATTTATAATTGTAGAAAGAATAGTGTCTTTTTGGAAAAATTGTAATCTATTTTCCGGTTATATTGTAGTGAAAAATAATGAATTTGAATATCTTTGTGTAAAATCATTGTCATTTTATTTTGTTAATATGATGTTCCCAAACTATAAACAATATGACACAATGGATTGTGGTCCTACGTGTTTACGTATTATTGCTCGGTTTTATGGGCGGGAATATACGCTGCAATCACTTAGGGAGAAATGTTATATTACCCGGGAAGGGGTTTCGTTATTGGGAATTAGTGAAGCTGCGGAATCGATAGGATTTCGGACAAATGGGGTAAAGTTGATATGGGAACAGTTGAGAGATGATGTAAATTTTCCTTGTATCGCTCATTGGAATCAAAATCATTTTATTGTTGTTTATCGGATAAAAAAAGGGAAGAAAACAGATTGGGTATATGTATCAGATCCTGCACATGGATTGTTGAAATATGATCGGGAGCAGTTTCTTCGACATTGGATTTCTGATAAGAATGAGGATGGACAGTATGGTTCTATTTTAGAAATGGAAACCACTCCTTTATTTTATAATCATGCGGAGGAATCGGGGCAAAGAAAATTAACGCTTTTCTATTTATTGAATTATTTGCGGCCTTATACTCGCTATATCATACAGTTGTTTTTAGCGATGATTGTAGGAAGTATCTTGAGTTTATTGTTTCCGTTTATTACCCAGTCAGTTGTAGATTATGGTATTAATGGGAGTGATTTGCATTTTGTCGTTATGGCATTGATTGCTCAAGTGATTTTAACTTTTGGACAGACGGCAAATGATTTGATTCGTAGTTGGTTAATGTTACATGTGACAACGCGAATAAGTATTGCATTTATTGCGGATTTTTTAAATAAATTGATGCATCTTCCTATTTCGTTTTTTGATATTAAGATGGTTGGAGATATCATACAACGAATCGGGGATAATAATCGGATACAATCTTTTTTAACGGGCTCATTAATAGGAATCATTTTTTCAGTGGTTACATTTATCGTTTATGCTATTATTATGGCTTATTACCATTTGAATATTTTGCTTATTTTTTTGTCGGGAAGTTTGTTGTATGTTATTTGGGTTGTATTGTTTTTGAAAAAGCGGAGAGATCTTGATTATAAGCGGTTTCAGGAAGCATCTTCCAATCAGAGTAATTTGGTTCAATTGGTTAACGGTATGCAGGAGATTAAACTGAATAACTGTGAAAAACAGAAGCGATGGGAGTGGGAAAGGATTCAGGCACGTTTGTTTAAGGTGAGTGTTGAAGCGATGTCATTAGGTCAGGTGCAACGTATAGGGGGCTTGTTTATCGATCAGAGTAAAAATGTTTTAATCTCTTTTTTAGCAGCAAAAGCTGTTATCGATGGCGATATGACTTTAGGGATGATGATGGCCATGCAATATATATTGGGACAATTGAATGCACCGATTAGTCAATTTATAGGTTTCATACAAGAGGCGCAGGATGCGAGGATTAGTATGGAGCGTTTGGGGGAGATTCATGGGATGAAGGATGAGGAGACTGCTGTGGATGAGAAAATCAAGATAATACCTTCTTCTGCTGATATAGAATTGAAAGATGTTAGTTTTCAGTATGAAGGTCCTCATTCTGAATATGTATTGAAAGATGTCAATTTAAAAATAGCTGCCAATAAGGTAACTGCTATTGTCGGAATGAGTGGAAGTGGTAAAACTACTTTATTAAAATTATTGTTGGGTTTTTATCAACCTGTTAAAGGAGAAATAACCTTAGGTGAAGTTCCTTTATATCGGTTTAGTGATAGTCAATGGCGTCGTTCTTGCGGTGTGGTTATGCAGGAAGGATTTATTTTTTCGGATACATTAGAAAATAACATAGGTATTGTGGATGAATTACCGGATAAGAATAAGTTGGAACATGCCGTTCATGTTGCTAATATTGAAGACTTGTTGCAAAGTTTACCTTTGGGATATAGTACTCGTATTGGGGCAGAAGGACATGGTTTAAGCACAGGACAAAAGCAGCGCGTATTGATTGCTCGAGCTGTTTATAAGGATCCGAAATATATCTTTTTTGATGAAGCAACCAATGCTTTGGATACAAAGAATGAACGGGTTATTATGAGTAATATGCAACGTTTTTTTTGCAATAAGACGGTTGTAATTGTAGCACATAGGTTGAGTACGGTTAAAACGGCAGATTGTATTGTAGTTCTTGAAAAAGGTAAAATTGTAGAAACAGGGACTCATGAAGCATTACTGAAAATACGAGGAACTTATTTTAATTTGATAAAAGATCAACTTGAATTGGGATAATATTTTTTATACTTTGTATGCTTCTTAATTAGAATGTTTTTTGTGTTTGTAAAAAAATAATTTTGGATTTTTATATGTTTTTTTTATTTTTGAGAAAAATATAGGTTTTGTTCTTGGAGTGTTATTGTAAAATATCTTTTTTTTAATGAGTATATAATTATTTTGTTTAGTATTTCTGATGAATATTTAGTAAGATAATTATTATATTTTATTATAAGGTATATCTGGTTTGATAATAGTATTTTAATGATTAAAAGATGAAGAAGTAATGAAAGAAAGCCAGTATAATTATTTTGTAGAATGGAACGGAATGTATATGGGCGTTAATTTGATGTCCGGACAAAAAATATTTTTGCGAGGAGATCAATATGACCGTTTTGTTGCTTCTTCTGGTCGTTGGGATACATTAGCGAAAGAAAACCCTGAGTTATTTGAATGGTTAACAAAAGGAAAATTTATCATTGAGGATAAAATAGAGGAATTTGATTATTTGTTGTATCGTCATAATCGGGCAGTATTCCAGGGAGATAATACATTTAAGATGACTATTTTGCCTACATTGGATTGTAATTTACGATGTTGGTACTGTTATGAAAAACATATTCCGAGTAAGATGTCGGAACAGGTGATGGAACGAGTGGTTCAATATGTGGAATATATATTAAATACTTGTCCGATGTTTGTGTTTGAATTGGGATGGTTCGGAGGAGAGCCGTTACTTTATTTCGATGAAATTATGTATCCGTTGTCTTTAAAAATACAAAAGATGGTAAAGGATCATCATTTGCCGTTTTATCATCAAATTACAACCAATGGGGTATTGATTGATGAGGAACGAATACAAAAATTCAAAGAGATACAACTTTTTCATTTTCAAATTACTTTGGATGGACATCGCTATTGTCATGATAAAGTTCGGGTAGGAGAAGACAGGCAGGGAACGTATGATCGTATTCTTTCAAATATTAATAGACTGTGTGCGGAAATGGATAATTTGTCATTGACATTGCGAATAAATTATACCAACAAGACATTAAAAGATGTTGTATCGATTATTGATGATATTGAGTTCAATAATCGCACCAAGGTAACCATTGCTTTCCAACGGGTATGGCAAACGACCGATAAGGAACAAGAAAACGAAGACGAAAGAGATTGTATAAAGTCCCGATTTGAGGAAAGTGGTTTTAAAGTATTATGGCATACTAATCGGTATGGGCGAGGGAATATCTGTTATGCAGATCAGAAAAATCAATCAGTGGTCAATTTTGACGGTAATTTATTTAAGTGTACAGCACGCGATTTTACAAATACAGAGGCATCGATTGGGTTTTTGAATGAAAAAGGAATCCCTTGTTATAAGCAGGAATATTATGCTCGATATAATAAAGTCCCATTCGAAAATGATAAATGTAAATCGTGTCGCTTAGTCCCTATTTGCTTAGGGGTTTGCAGTCAGAAATTTGAGGAGGAAGGATATGATGCCATAGAAAGATTCTGTAATAAAACCGAGTTGGAAAAAAGTTTGAAAGAAGAGTTGTATGAAGATATGTATAGATATGTAAAACAATCATTGGAGTTATAACTTTAAATATTTTTATTATGAAAAAGATAAGATACTTCATTCCTTTTCTGTTGATGGTGTGGATAGGATATTCATGTACATCAGAAGATACAGAAGAATTAAAGACGTATGAATTGAGTAAGGCTGTTTTAGGAGGATTTTCTCAATCCGATTTTTCCTCTTCGGTTGAAGTTTTGGATTATGTCAAATTGTCGAATGATACATTGCTTGGAGCAGTTAGAAAATACTGGGTAGATTCAGATGGAGATATTATCGTTAATGCCTCTAATGGTTTTTTTCGGTTTGATAGTATGGGGAGATATCTGAATTTTATCGGAATGCCTGGAAAGGGACCTAAAGAGTATGGTGGTTTTTCATTTAATGCTGTTTATTCAGGAGGTCGCTTGTTTACGGAATCTTCGAATAGGAATATGGTAGGTTATACGAAACAAGGGGATTTTATAAGAGAAGCGGAAGTTCCGTTTTCCGAAGGTCGTATGGCCAATAATTTTATAACGGACCGTACTGCTTTTTTTGATGGAGGATTTTTATGTTACAGTTATGAGGAGAA
>CASFOM010000155.1 GCA_949296295.1 uncultured Alistipes sp.
TAGAAATAATTGTTCATATATTAAAAAGAGAGATGTGCCAAATTCATGGCACATCTCTCTTTTTAATGAATTTGATGGGTAAAATTAAAGGGGGTATATAAAGTAAGAAGGTTCAGTTTTATTCGGATTTTGAAACAAAAAGATGTTTTGGAAAACCGTTCATTAGTGATTAAATTTGTGTCTTTAGAAATGGTATGTTACAATGATTAAAAATATAATTTTTGACTTGGGAGGAGTTGTGGCAGGACGGAATAAAAGTAAATGTCCTGCTGAAATCAATGAATTTTTTTCTTTTTTATCAGAAGAGAATGAGAAATTTCCACGATGTTGGGTAGAGTTTGATCGGGGGATATTTTCTCAAAATCAAGTTGCAGAAGGATTGGCAAAATTGACCGATTGTTCTTGTTCTGTATGTAATGACTATATTAATCGGGCAATTCAAGCTTTAGATGTGTTTCCTTATACGGAACAATTAATACAAGAGTTGGCTGCTGATGGATATCGATTATTTGTGTTGTCCAATATGTCACGGGAGTTTTATACGCAATTATTAACTTTTGATGTATTTAGATATTTTCATGGTCAAGTAATATCTTGTTATGAACATTTGGTTAAACCAGATCCTGAGTTTTATAAGTTAATATTAAATCGATTCAAACTTGTTCCAGAAGCTACTTTATTTGTTGATGATAAATTAAAAAATGTAGAGGCAGCAGCTGCTTTGAACATACAAACTCTTCATTTTACAGATCCTGTACAAAGTTGTGATGATATACGTCTTTTGTTGAAATCATGATGTATAAGTGTATTTTATATCTCTGTCGATTCAGAGGTTATAATATTTTTTATATCATCCAATTCAACCAATTTGTTTACAATGGCATAAATGGTTAATCCGGCAACACTATGTATTTGCAGTTTTGCTGCAATGTTTCTACGATGAGTCATTACTGTATGGGTAGATAGATATAGCTTTTCTGCAATTTGTTTGTTGGTCATACCTTTTACGACACAAGCTATAATTTCTTTTTCTCTGGTACTTAATACATTATGCGTATCATTTTGAATAATATTTACTTTTTGGGTTAATCCAAGTAATTTTTCTCGAATTTGATCTGGGGTATCGTAGATGGATAATACTTCGTCATAAGGTTTTAAGATAGAATGATCTATTACGGAAACTTGTAAGGCAACACATTTAAGTTGGCTACGTCCAGATTCATATTTTATTTGTTGTAAAGAAAAAACACCTAATAGGGAGGGATTAACGATTAATATATCAGATTCTTGCTTTTTGAGCAAGTAGGTCAATCGAGACATTTCGGCAATTTCTAAAATTTGGAAATTGGACAGATTAAGTCGTTTTAATACGGTGATAATTCCATTACGTATAATAATAGAAGGATCTGCTACGGCAATTGTTAACATCGTATTCATATTTTATTGTATTTGCTCTCGATTTCTTTTATTACAGGAATAAATAGATGATCTTCAATATAATTATGAGAAGCTAAATCCTGTTCACAGGAAAAAATATCGAATAATACACTGTTTAATTCATTACTGCTGTTGGTAGGATAATATTTGATAATAATATTTTTCAACTCGGTTAGTTTTGCTTCTACTTGATTATGTTGTTTTTGAAAAACAGAAATATTATAATGAGGATCTGTTTTTTCGGAGAGTAGAAGATGTACATAAGGAAATACTTTATCTTCTTCGTACATCATGTGTTTTCGTACTTCAGCAACATATTCGTCAAAAAAACGAATAACGGCAAAAGCAATGTCATTATGACTGCAATCAATGGCTTCTATTAATTTTCTACGAATGGCCGGTAATCTGAAACTTAAAAAATAATCATGAGAACGATGTAAATAATTTACTAAAGTTTCTAAAGATAACTGGTCTGAATTTATTGTGTAAAATTCCGGTTCGTCTGAAAGTAACAAATTTACTACGATTAAAAATGTTGTTGTATCTACTCCCTGGTTGAGACAAACTTCTTGAATGGTTTGATCTCCGAATCCTAAAGACAATCCAAAACGACTTAATACCAATAACATAGGATAATTGTCGCAAATCAGATCACTCATTTTATCGGTTCCTTTGTAATAACCTATTTTATACATGGCAAGTATTTATTGTTTTGTGTTGGAACATAATTGCAGGGCAATATGCCGTCTTTATCTCTTGTGTTATTATTTTTAGCATTCAGACTTTGTTTGTTACGAGTCCTTGTTTTATAATTTGTTGCTTTAATGTATCTTAAAGAAGGTGCGTCAAAATATAGGGTTGACACACCTTCTTTGTCCATGAACAAACATAATTTCCTTTACAAGATGACAAAACAAAGGTATTCAGTAAAAATTCCTTTTACAATCCCTACATGTAGGTATTTTTAGTAGAGGATATAAAAACGGCTTTTTCAATACAATCGCATAATAACCTTGAGATAGAAGCGATTATCGAAAAAGCCGTTTAAAAATAAATCAGTCTCCCAAAAAAATTACCAACCTAACAGATAAGCAAAAACCAATGGAGCTACAATAGTTGCATCTGATTCAATAATAAATTTAGGAGTGTCCACATCTAATTTACCCCATGTGATTTTCTCATTAGGAACAGCTCCTGAATAAGAACCATAAGAAGTAGTTGAATCTGAAATTTGGCAGAAATAAGCCCAGAAAGGAACATCATGCCATTCCAAATCCTGATACATCATAGGAACAACACAAATAGGGAAATCTCCAGAAATACCTCCTCCTATTTGGAAGAAACCTACCCCTTTACCTCCTGAATTTGCTCGGTACCATTCTGTTAAGAAAATCATATATTCAATACCGCTTTTCATGGTGGAGGCCTTTAAATCTCCTTTAATAACATAGGAAGTAAATATATTTCCCATTGTACTGTCTTCCCATCCTGGAACAATAATGGGCATATTTTTTTCGCAAGCAGCCAATACCCAACTGTCTTTAGGATCAATATCATAATATTGTTCCAATTCTCCACTACGAACTAACTGATACATATATTCGTAAGGAAGATAACGTTCTCCTTTGTCGTCTGCTTTTTTCCAGATTTTATATAAAAGATGTTGTAACCGACGGAAAGCCTCTTCTTCAGGAATACAGGTGTCTGTTACACGATTCAAATGATTATCCAACAATTCTCGTTCTTGTTCGGGTGTAAGATCTCGGTAGTTAGGAACTCGTTTATAATAACTATGAGCTACCAGGTTCATTAAGTCTTCCTCGAGGTTGTTGGCAGAACAACAAATGATATGTACTTTGTCTTGACGTATCATTTCTGCCAAGGATAAACCGAGCTCTGCTGTACTCATAGCACCACCAATGGTAATCATCATTTTTCCTCCGGCCATAAGATGTGCATCGTATGCTTTGGCCGCATCTACCAACGAAGCCGCATTAAAATGACGATAATGATGCGTAATAAATTCAGAAACAGGTCCTTTTTTCATTTTTCTTTTTTTTATTTCGACATATATGTAGGCTTATATGCCTATTCAAGTGCAAAGGTAGTATAAATTCATTCAAATAGTACATATCTGTTTTTTTTATCTAAAGAATGATTTAGAATCGCAAAAGTTGTGTTATTTTCAAAATTTTACCCGGTAAATAACTGGGAAAAAGCATTTGTTTTTTATATTCTGTCCATTATATATAGCGTATAGGAGGTACGACAAATCTTATATAATACTCTTCTGTACGTTATCTGGTAACTTTTAAATTTGAAAATAACTATTTTAATTCATGTAGCTTTGCTTTTTAAATTCTTTCTTCTTTACTTTGCCATGCTAAATGGAAAATGTTTTAATTATGTCTGTATCTACGAATTTAAGGGCGGTGACGACTTACCGGTTAAAAGAGATGAAAGAACGTGGTGAGAAAATAACTATGCTTACCGCTTATGATTATACGATGGCCCGCATTATGGATGAGGCCGGCATAGATGTTATTTTAGTAGGAGATTCTGCTGCTAATGTCATTGCTGGATATCAGACAACTGTTCCTATGACATTGGAAAATATGATTTATCATGGGAAGGCTGTATCTCGTGCTGTGAAACGTGCTTTGGTGGTTGTGGATATGCCTTTTGGTACATATCAGGGAAATTCAAAAATGGCGTTAGCTTCTGCTATTCAGATTATGAAAGAAACAGAAGCAGATGCTGTAAAATTAGAGGGAGGAGCGGAAATTATAGAGTCTGTACAACGTATTTTATGTGCAGGTATTCCGGTCATGGGGCATTTGGGATTGACACCACAATCGATTAACAAATATGGAACTTATACGGTTCGTGCTAAAGAAAAAGAGGAAGCGGACAAGTTGTTTGAAGATGCTATTTTGTTGGAAAAGACAGGTTGTTTTGGAGTCGTTTTAGAAAAAATACCTTCTGCATTGGGGAAACGTGTAGCAGAACGTTTACATATTCCCGTAATAGGAATTGGAGGTGGACGATACGTGGATGGTCAGGTATTGGTTTCTTATGATATGTTGGGAATTACAGGAGAATTTTCTCCTCGTTTTTTACGTCGTTATGCCAATTTACGAGATGTTATGGATGTTTCTTTTAGACAGTATATAGAAGACGTTAAAAGTTGTGACTTTCCTAATGAATCTGAAGAATATTGATTTATATGCAAAAATTAGAAACCAATCAGTTAAACCGTCTTTCCATAGAAGAGTTCCAGAGTGTAAAGAAATATCCTATTGTTATAGTTGCTGACCATATTCGTTCTCTTCATAATATAGGGGCTTTATTCCGTACGGCAGATGCTTTTTTAGTTGAAAGTATATATTTGTGTGGGATTACAGCTACTCCTCCCAATAAAGAGATACATAAGACAGCTTTGGGTGCTGAGTTATCGGTAAAATGGTATTATAAGTCAGATACGAAAGAGGCTGTTCAGGAATTGATAAATGGAGGATATGTGCCTATTTGTATAGAACAAGTAGAAGGGGCTGTGTTATTGAGTGAGTTTTTTGTAGATACTCATAAATCATATGCATTAATTTTGGGAAATGAAGTGAGAGGTGTGCAACAAGAGGTGGTAGATTTATGTGAGCAAGCTATTGAGATACCTCAGTCAGGCACAAAACATTCTTTAAATGTATCTGTTGCGGGAGGGATTGTTTTATGGCATTTCTTTAACGCGTTTCGAAAATAGTTAATTAAACTTACTGCCAATTTTCTCTGGAGAAAGGGAATCTGCTTCTTAACTGTTTCTAAAATTTGTCTGTATCCGTTAGAAGAATTATAAATTGATCAGAAGACAAATTTATTACGGTTAATAAATAGTTTTTTTGTTGATTCATTCGAGTTAATTTTAACAATTGCTATTTATATAGTACATTTGTAAAAAACGATATGTTGAGTTGATCGTTTTTTTGTGTAATTTTTAGTCTTTCATTCATGAGAAAAATTTTGAGTTCTATTTCTGCATTGATTCTTTGTTCAATTGCTTTTTCTCAACAAACATTATTATCTGCCTCAGAGTTAAAATATTTGCAAGAATTGACAATTTCGGTTATTGAAAGTTCTCGCATTTATGAAAATCAATCTATTTCGTCTGATTTTGGTCCTAATACTACCGGAGGAACTTTGATCCGTCCTGGAGGAAGAGATTGTTATCCTGCTTTTTGGATTCGGGATTATGCTATGTCTTTAGAATGTGGTCTTATAGGTTTGTCGGAACAATTACATATGTTACGTTTGACGGCTTCTGCCCAGTGTGATCAGATGTGGATTACTCAAGGAGGAAGTATGGTTCCGTTAGGAGCTATTGCCGATCATATTCGTATAGATGATTCTCGTCCGATTTATTTTCCAGGTACTTATGATTATGATAATCAGGGTACTGAATTATGGGGAAAAACACCTCCTTATAGTGATCAATATTTTTTTATTAATATGGCTTACTATTATGTGAAAAATGGTGGTTCCAAGAAGGTTTTGCAAGAGTCTATTCAAGGTGTCAGATTGTTGGAACGGCTTGACAGAGCATTTGGTGTTCCTCCAGTGAAAGGAGATAATCAGATAGTATATACAACAGAGTCTTTTCGTGGAGTTGATTTTGGTTTTAGAGATGCTCAAGTAATTACCGGTTACCTTAGTATTCCTTCTATTTATAAGTATAAAGCTGCTCGGGAAATGGCAGAATTACATGAATTGGCCGGGAATAAAAAACGTTCATTGTTTTATTCTTCCGTGGCAGATACTTTAAAACATTATATTCCTTTGATCTTTTGTGATTCGAGAGGAATGATTCGGGCTTCTACAGAAATAGGAAATCAGGCTGATGTATGGGCTACTGCTTTAGCTGTTTATTATGGGATATTGGAAGGAGAAGTTAAGTATAAGGCATGTGCTGTGTTGGCAGAGGCTTATAAAAATGGAACTTTGGCATATAAAGGAAATATTCGTCATATTCTTACTACAGATGACTTTAATGAGTCAACGGCATGGGAACGCTCTTTTTCAGCTAAAAATACATATCAAAACGGAGCTTACTGGGGGACTCCTACAGGATGGGTATGCTATGCTATTTCATTCGTAGATTTGGAAAGTGCCCGTAAATTGGCACGAGAATATATTGAGGATTTGAAAGAGACAGATTATCGTCAAGGTGAGTTATTTGGGGGACCTTATGAGTGCTTTTCTCCTACGGGATATTGTCAGAATCCGGTATATATGACAACAGTTACTTGTCCTTTATCTGTTTTTATAAAATATACAGATGTCGATTAGCAGGTTAAGGGGTAATTGATGAAGTGCTTTTTATTTTTATGAGTTATTTTCTTATGGATAGCGATTCATAAAATAAAAAGAGTAGGAGACTATTTGTAAAAAATCAAGACAAGTTTTTTATTTTTGTATGTTGAATTTAAATTTAGATGGCTTTGGCACAAGAAAATAAATATGTGGAAACTCCACTGATGAAGCAGTATTATAATATCAAACATACACATCCGGATGCTATTTTATTATTTCGTGTAGGTGATTTTTATGAAACTTTTGGAGAAGATGCCATACGATCCAGTTCTATATTGGGAATTACCTTGACGCGTCGGGCTAATGGTTCTGCTTCTTTTGTGGAATTGGCAGGATTTCCATATCATGCTCTTGATACTTATCTTCCTAAGTTAGTACAGGCAGGAGAACGTGTTGCTATTTGTGAACAGTTGGAAGATCCTAAAACGGCAAAAAAAATAGTGAAACGAGGAGTAATTGAATTAATTACTCCTGGTGTTTCATTTAATGATAATATTATTCCCAGAAAAGAAAATTCCTTTGTCGCTTCTGTATATTTCGGAAAGAAAAATATGGGAATTGCATTTTTGGATGTTACTACTGGGGAATTTCTGACTGCAGAGGGTGATCAGAATTACATGGATAAGTTACTAACTAATCTAAAACCAAAAGAAGTATTATTTCAACGAGGGTGTAAGGATCAGTTTCTGCATTTTTTTGGGGATAGATATTATCTTTATCCTTTAGAACAGTGGATTTTTTCAGAGAGTGGTGCCCGGGAAAAATTAAAGACACAGTTTGGGGTTACTTCTTTGCGGGGGTATGGGGTGGAAAGTATGTCTGACGGATTAATTGCTGCTGGGGCTATTCTTTATTATTTGGAATTTACTGAACATCGTCAAACAAGTCATATCAATTCCATCAGCCGGATTGAAGAGGACAAATATGTTTGGTTGGATCGTTATTCTTTAGCCAATTTAGAGATATTCCAAAATAACTCAGGGAAGGGACCTTGTTTTGTCGATATTATAGATAAAACAGTTACTCCAATGGGGGCTCGTTTATTAAAACGTTGGATTTCTTTGCCTTTAAAAGATAAGAAACAGATTGAACTTAGGCAGAAAGTTGTCGGGTATTTTTTAGAGGATGCAGAATGTGCCGTTAACATATACAAGTCACTAAGTCAATTGAATGATTTGGAACGTCTTGTTTCTAAAATAGTGTTGGGCCGAGTTTCTCCTCGGGAGATATTGCAATTAAAGCGTGCTTTAACGGCTATACAGGATATTAAACAATTCAGTATAAATTCTTGTTGTGATATTTTAAAAAAATGGGTAACCAAGTTAGACGGATGTAATGCAATTTGTGATTTAATCGACCGAACTATTATGGATGACCCTGCAATATCAATACAGAAAGGAGCTGTTATTAAAACGGGAATATCAGCAGAACTTGATGAGTTGCGTCGTTTGTCATTGGATAGTAAGGCGTATTTGGAACGATTACAACAACAGGAAAGTGAACGGACGGGAATTCCTTCCTTGAAAATATCGTACAATAATGTTTTCGGTTATTATATTGAAGTAAGAAATACTCATAAAGATAAAGTTCCTGAAGAGTGGGTACGAAAACAAACATTAGCGAATGCAGAACGATATATCACAGCAGAATTGAAGGAGTATGAGGAGAAAATATTGGGAGCGGAAGAGAAAATATTGAGCCTTGAAGCCCAGATATACAATTCTTTAATCAATGAATTGGCGTCCCATGCAGCTGTTATACAAACGAATGCAGCGATAGCTGCTCAAATAGATGTTATCCTTTCTTTTGCTTCAGCGGCGGATGAATATCATTATGTATGTCCTTCTATTTCAGAAGACATTGTCCTCGATATAAAAGAAGGACGGCACCCCGTTATAGAAAATTTGATGGCTTCCGGAGATCGATATATTCCTAACGATCTTTATTTAGATCATGAAAAGCAGCAAATTATCATAGTAACAGGGCCCAATATGTCAGGTAAGTCCGCTTTGCTTCGACAAACAGCTTTGATTGTATTGATGGCTCAAATAGGTTCCTATGTACCTGCTTCATCTGCTGTAATAGGTTTAGTTGATAAAATATTTACAAGAGTTGGAGCTTCGGATAATATTTCTCAAGGAGAATCTACATTTATGGTAGAGATGCTTGAGTCTGCCAATATATTAAATAATATTACCGATAAATCTCTTGTTTTGTTGGATGAAATTGGCCGCGGAACCAGTACTTATGATGGAATATCTATTGCCTGGTCAATGGTGGAATATTTGCATCAAAGTCATGCAGGTTCTCCCCGTACTTTGTTTGCTACTCATTATCATGAATTGAATCAGTTGGCAGAGCAATACCCACGTATTAAAAATTTTAATGTACAAGTTAAAGAGATAAATAACCGGGTTATTTTTTTACGTAAATTAGTTGCAGGGGGGACAGAACACTCTTTTGGTATCCACGTAGCTCGTATGGCAGGAATGCCGCGCAGTGTAGTATCTCGAGCTGAGGAAATTTTGCAACTTCTTTAGTCTCGAGCAAGGGAGAGAAACAAAGCAGTTGGTTCTGATGGTAAGGAGCTTAATATGTTTAAAGAATTTAAGGGAACAGTTACGGATCAAGAACAAGGTGTTCAGTTGTCTTTGTTTCAACTGGATGATCCTTTATTATATCAAATTCGAGATAGAATTAAGAGTTTAGATATAAATAGGCTTACACCGGTGGAAGCGTTGAATATTTTAAATGATATTAAAAATTTATTAGGTGTAAAATAATCAGAAAATCAGAGCCTTGTTTGAAAAATGATAATGTATGTAAAGAAATGATTTGGAAAAATATGAAATAGTATTTATCTTTGCTCTCATAAAAGATGGATTATTGCGGAAATAGCTCAGTTGGTAGAGCACAACCTTGCCAAGGTTGGGGTCGCGAGTTCGAGTCTCGTTTTCCGCTCTAACTCTCAGA
>CASFOM010000156.1 GCA_949296295.1 uncultured Alistipes sp.
ATTACGAGGCAACGGAGTTAGTGATCCTGAAGCTGGATTGTCTATCGAGGTGGATGAAACAACTAATGATGTTTTTGATACTTATGAAATTAAATATAGTGAAGTACATAAAGAAGCTCCTTCTATACAATACTCTTTTAATAATCAGATTCCCTATGAGTTAGTCGTTAAACAACCTGTGAAAACCGATATGTTGATGGCATATATAAAAAGTGGAGCAGGGGTAAATGACGTTCGGATTAAATCTTCAGATCCTTTGTTTTTAGAAAATGGATTGCCTGAGACAGTTTCATTAAAAGATGTTTCTTTAGCAGATAAACTGAAAGCAGTCGGTTTTGAATGGGAAGGATTGTCAGAAGGGGCAACAAGTGGTAAACTTATTTTTACAGATATATTATCTCATTTGGAATTATCAGCAGAATTGGAACGGGCAGAACATCTTTTTGTTGTAGAGGTTGAAGATCGCTTCGGTCAAACGGTTGAGTCTCAATTTACCGTAACCACCAAACGTCCTGTGTTTGTCCCTTCTGTAACCCAAGGACAATTATGGGCTCGTTATGCCTATGTCAAACCTTTGTCGGAAGAGCATATAACCGAAGGAGACTTTGAGCGTATGCGTGATGATTTGATTTATGAATATAGTACGGATCAGGTTGTTTGGACTCCCTATCAACCTCAGGAATCCGGTTTTACAGAGATAGCGGGATTGACTCCTAATACCATGTATTATTGGCGTGTCCGTTATCAGGAATATACATCTTCCGTGGTTGAATTTCAAACAGAAGCAGAAACGGCTCTTCCTAATGGAAATATGGAACAATGGACACAAGATGCTGTAATTTTGGATTATGCAGGGGTTCAATATTGTACATGGAGTCCGTTTATAGTGTCTCAGGAACCGGCTTTTTGGGGATCCAATGATCCGCAGACAGCCCAGGGAGACAGCGATTGGTGTTATCGTCGTTTTTCCAGTACACAACGTACAGACGATAAAAATAATGGAACTTATGCAGCTCGTTTATTAACTGTAGGTTGGGGTAGTGGTAATACCTGGGTAGCAGGTCCTGGATATATTTTGAATAATGTTTCTCCCGGAAAATTGATTACAGGAGAAATTAATACGGATGGTAGTATTAAAATACGGGGTAGAGAATTTACTTCTCGTCCATTGTCATTGACTTATATGTATAAATATTTGCCATTTAATGGTCGGAAATATCGGGTTAGTGTAGTTGTAGAGCACAGAGAAGGAGACCAGACGGTTGAGATAGGCCGTTCCGAGGTCTATACAAATGGAGACAGAACGGAGACTTATACACTGAATCGTTTGCCCATTACTTATGATCCTCAATATTTGGATTTACCAGCTACTCATATTTATATCGAGTTTGCAACAGCAGAAACAGATGATTTGGGTAAGGATGACGTTGACCGTATTTGGAGAAGTTCGGGAATTGGGGATGTCTTTAAAGGTTATCCTGATTCTTCTCATGAAGGCAGTAATTTGTATTTGGACGATATAGCACTGGAATATATTAAAGAGTAAGTAAGAACGAAAAAATAAAAATATATGAAAAAAGTTTTTGTTTCATTTATGGTTGCCCTCTCTGTGTTGACACTGGGAGTTACTTCCTGTAAAAATGGAGGCGAGGTAATTAATAAGAGTACAAAAGGTATCGGTAAATTGAAATTGAATGTTTCTACTGATGGAAAAGATTATGTGGAAGTAACAAAAACCACAGGTGGAGATATTAATACAGATGAATTTGGTATCCTTATTAAGGATGCATCGGGAGAAACTGTTAACAGTTGGGAGCATTTTGCTGATGTAGATGAAATTATAGGGTTGAAAAATGGTGACTATTCCGTAGAAGCCAGTTCAGGAGAGATGCCTTCTGCTGCATGGGATGCCCCCCATTATTCTGGTCAGCAGAATTTTTCTATTGTCCCGGAACAAATTACGGCCGTTAATTTGATTTGCGCTTTGGATAATGCAAAGGTGACATTGGAATATACCCAGGAATTTAAAGACTATTTTCAAGGAGATTTTGAGGTCAGATTGGTAAATGATGATTATACTTCAGAAAATACACCAATTGTCTTTACTGCATCGGAAACACGTTCAGCATATATCAAACCTCAACGTTTTGAATTATTGTTTACTTCTTCTAAAGCTCCGAGTCATGCTACGGTTATTGAAACTGTAAACCCGAAAGATCATCATATTGTAACTTTTAATGTTAAACCGGTAGGGGATGCCATGTTAAATGTAACGGTTGATGTTACAACCAATGATATTAATATGGATTTAGAGGTTCCTACAGATGAGGAAGATTTAGGAAATGGAGGTAATATGCCGGATGAACCTGGAGAAGGAGATGTGGATCCTACTCCTGCAGATATTTCTGTAACGGGAATGGGGTTTGATATTGATCAACCATTGGTTATTTCAGATGCTGCAGATTTTGAAAATGGTACTTGTACTAAACCGGTGCAAGTTGATTTGGTTGCATCAGAGGGGATAGATCAATTATGGGTAGAGATTGATTCTCCTGATTTGTCAGAGGAACTATTGAATGCTGCTATTGGAGCTAAAAAATTTGATATAGCTAATGCTCCTGACAATATACGAAATAATTTAATTCTGTTCCAGGTAATAAAAGAAACGGATGTCATAAAAGGAGCTACGTCGTTCGTTTTTGATGTGACCGCTTTTATGTCTTTACTGCCAGTCAATTCAATTACTCACGATTTTCATATTACGTTGGTAGATAGTCAAGGGAATACGGTAAATAAAACGTTATCTATATCCCGAACCGAATAACAGAAATACAATAATCATTTTATTGTTATGATGAATAAATTATTTACATACCTGTTTTTATCGGTGGGGAGTCTTCTTTTCTTTTCTTCATGTGAGAAACATGAAGAGACGGATAATTGCTTGGTATCTTTATATATTGATACGGATTTGTCCCAGACAGAAATTTTGTCTAAGACAACAACGCCGCCGGAAGATATGGTATTTACAGTGAAGATAAAAAATCAAGCAGGAGAAGAAGTGTTCTCTTGTGATGATCATCGTGAACTGCCGGAAACCATTGTCCTTCCCAAGGGAACTTATACTGCGGAAGCAGCAACTAATCGGGATGGTTCCATTGCTGCTTTTGAATCTCCTATTTATTCAGGAGAAACGGTTTTTACTACGCAAGTAAATGCTACTACGGGAGTGAAAATAACTTGTTCTCATGCATGCGTAAAAGTAGTTGTGGGTTATACGGATGCACTGAAAGAACTGCTGAGTGAATATAAAACCATTGTGACCACAGGAACAGATGAGGGAACATTGGTATTCGAAGGAGATGAAGCGCGTGCAGGTTATTTCCAGCCGGGAATACTGACTTATACGCTACAAGCTAAAACGAAACAGGGCGATACCTATACGGCAACTCGTACATTGGATAAAGCTTTGCAGGGATCAGATTTCCTACATATTGTTTTTGATGTGAAAGATGATTCATCAGAAGGAGAGTCCGGTTCTGATACAGGTTTTGCATTTGGTATTGTTGTCGATGAAACATTGAATGATGTCCATCATCAAGTTAATATTTCAATGGATAAAGGTACTCCACCAGCAATTACACCTGAAGGATTTGATCCGAATGAAGTAATTACTGTTTATAACCCTGTTAAAGTACCGGTTGTATTGAATGTAACTTCCGAAACGGGATTATTTGCATTGTTTTTGAAGTTTCAAACAGATTTAGCTACGGTTTACGGATTTGAAAATTTAGTAGATTTACTTAATGTAGATGAAACTACGTCTCAGATGTTGAAAAACGCCGGTATTAACTGGAGTATTAATGAAACAGCAACTGAAGCACGGATTGATTTGACAGAAGCGACAGCTAATTTGTCTTATAATGAAAATGCTCCTGTAGATCATGCAATGGAGTTAACCGTTATAGACAATCATAGACAGTTTGTTTCTCAGAATTTGAATTTTAGAGTTTATTCTAAAATACATAAAGCAGTCAGCGCTCAGTTATTTACGAGTGAACAAACAGGACAGGATAAAGTGGTTCTTACGGGACGATATGTTACTGAATCCATCCCGGAAGGATTGGGATTAATCTATAAGGAAGATGGAACCAATGATTGGAGTATGGTAACTTCAGACCAGTTGTCTATAAATTCCGAAACGAAACAATATACTTATACAGTAGAGTTGCCTCAAAATATGAATTACATATTTACTACAGCATTGATAAAAGATGGGGTAGTATCTGAAGAGGGAGATATGCAGATTCGTTTTACTACTCAACCTGTATTGGTTGTCCCGAATTTAAATTTTGATTCATGGCATTCGAGTGGTTCTACACAGTATCCTAATGCCAGTGGAGGTAATAGTTTCTGGGCAACAGGGAATGAAGGAGTGACAGGTTTCCCTGTTAACAAGGATAGTAATACAGCTCCTGTGGAAGATGATGTAATTAGTGGAAAAGCCGCCAAAATGACTTCAATAGAAGTACCTGTAGTTAATTTTGCAGCAGGTAATTTATTCACAGGAACTTATAAAACGAATATAAGTAATCCTGCAGCAAGTGTCCAATTTGGTCGTGAATTCACCGGACGTCCTACTCATTTGACGGGATATTATAAGTATCAACCGGCAGATTATAATGGAGGGAAGGATTATTGTCATATTTATATCAAGTTGGAAAATCGGGGAGAAACAACAACGACTGTTGGTTATGCCGAATTAAAGGATAATCGAACAATGAATCAATATGAACCGTTCTCTTTAAAAGTGGAATATATGAGTGATTTACCTGTAACTCATATTACTTTAGTGGCTACTTCAAGTGCTGATGGAGGTGATTTTAAAGGAGGAGTTGGAAGTACGCTTTGGGTAGATGAATTTGAAATGTTGTATTTGTACAACGAATAGAAATAATTGTTCATATATTAAAAAGAGAGATGTGCCATGAATTTGGCACATCTCTCTTTTTAATATATGAACAATTATTTCTA
>CASFOM010000157.1 GCA_949296295.1 uncultured Alistipes sp.
CTTCAGATGATTATGTTCCGGTTCGAACCGGAACATAATCATCTGAAGAACCATGAATAAAGAACATCGGTAAAAAACATTGACGAACCTGGGAAACCGCACTCGCCTCCTGAAAACTCCAGCCATAGCGAATCTTGCAAAGACAACTCGCCACATCCAAAAACGGGAAAGACGGCAACCCAAACTGCTCCTGCAACTCCTTACGAAACTGGGCATAAACACTGCTGTATCCGCAATCCTCTACGTAACATCTCACATAATCCGGCTGTGGCTCGCCCGATACCATCATCACCGTCGCAGCACCCATCGATATACCATGAACAACCATCTCCGTAGAACCCCCAAAAAGAGTATTCGCCGCTTCCATCCATCGCAAGACATCCAAACGATCCAACCAGCCCATCTGGATATGATCGCCTCCACTCTCCCCCGCATACCGCAAATCCGGCAAAAGAATATTGTATCGCAAATCATGATGATACATGTAACCTATCATCAACATACGAACAGCATTATCCGTATATCCATGCACAATCACTGCCGTCCGGCGAGTCTTCTCCGGTGAAAAGGCATAAAGAGCGTGCAAACGAACCCCGTCCTCCGACAGAATAAAGGTATCCCGAAGAGAACCCCGAACCTTCAGACTATCCACCCATGACTTCAAAAAAGGATACTCCTCATACATATACGACCAGGAACCCGACAAAGCATGCCCCCGAAAATCCTTCTCCTCCGAAGAAGGAGAAAGGGCGTAATTCAACAGGAAAAATCCTCCGAAAACACTGACTGCACAAAACAGTATCAACACGGATACCAAAACATATACGATTCGTTTTGTTCTCTTTTTCATCGATTGCCTCTTTATCTCCCTTCTTATAACAGGCAGGACGCCTCATCCCCTACACACAAAAAACGGTTTTATACAAACCCTCCGCCTGAAACAAAAAGGACTGCCCTCAACTATAACGCTCAGGACAGTCCCTTTAGTATGGAATAATCTCCCAAATTCAATTCAAGAGAATTAATAATTGGTCTTCATCGGCTCAAAAAAGGCTTTCGGATGAGCACACGACGGACAAACTTCCGGAGCTTCCTTGCCCGTATGAACATAACCGCAGTTACGGCATTGCCATTTAATCTCTTCATCCCGTTCGAAGAAACGGCCCGACTCTACCCGTTCCAACAACTTGCGATAACGTGCTTCATGTTCCGCTTCCACCGTAGCTATCGAACGGAAAACAGCCGCTATCTGTGGGAAACCTTCCGATTCCGCAACTTCTGCAAAAGCAGGATAAAGTTCCGTCCACTCTTCATTCTCTCCCGCTGCCGCTGCCCGTAAGTTATCTACCGTACTGCCCAGCACTCCTGAAGGATAAGTAGCCGTAATCTCCGTCATTCCCCCTTCCAAAAATTTAAAGAACCGTTTGGCATGTTCCTTTTCCTGTTCTGCCGTTTCCATGAAAACACCCGCTATCTGTTCGTAACCTTCCTTCTTCGCGATACTCGCAAAAAAGGTGTAACGATTGCGTGCCTGTGATTCGCCTGCAAAAGATTTCAACAAATTCTTTTCCGTCTCTGTTCCTGATACGCTCTTTGACATAATACTATTTTTTTAAAGTGAATCCGAAATGATTTCAAAAAAAGACTAAACAGAATCTGGTATCAACCATAAAATCCCGAATGAAAACCCTTTTCCCGAAAATCATACTATCGGACATAAATACGTTTTAATTTCTTAGACAAAGATAAAAATAAAAAACAATCAATACCTACTTTTCGGTATTGATTGTTTTAATACTTTTATAGGTATTATTTAAAGAAGAATCAAAACTGCTTCGTTAATGTAAAACAATCGATATCCGGCGCCCAACAATAAGAACTACCCATACGAATCACATTATTCCCTGGACGCAGACGAACGACAACCTTTACCGATGACATCGTCCCTTCCGTCGCCAATTTCCCTGCATCATAACGCTCCCCGTTAACCGACAACTCCAATTTCCGATATTTCCCCGGAACATAATAAACCGTCAGCTCATAACTGCCTCCCTCACTGCTGTACACATCATCCCATTCCGCATAATTCTCGGGACTCCCCCCAAGATAGCGGATAACCATGCCTCCAGAAGCCGCGGGACAAGAGTCGTAACAAACGCCCTTTGCCCTTCCCAAATCATTAAAACAGGGAAGATAAGACCATTCCCCTTCATATTTTCCAGGACCATCCAAACGACGAGCCCCTTCCAAACGAAAGATACGTACACTGTGCGGCGCCAACGTATAACACAAACTGTCCGATACCGCAGGCTCCATCTTATGACGTATCAAATCCCGGACACGAACCTTGCCCCCCAACTCCAAACAATGCAACGGGACAGAGAAGCGACAAACCGTATCCGACGGATTATACAACGCTACCGCACGAACACCCCCCCGAAGACGCTCTATGTCTTTCACCAAGACATACCCCAAATCATTCCGCATGGCCACATAAGCCTGAAGTCCC
>CASFOM010000158.1 GCA_949296295.1 uncultured Alistipes sp.
CTTTTTCAAACCAGACAAAATCCGTTATCAGTCCGGCCAATACGGAAAACCATCCCCACGCCCACACAAAACGGGTATATCGATAACCATCCATATCCAACTATTTAAACATTAAATATATAATCAAAACTGAAATGTGACGACCACCAAATCCACGCCATCAATTTTCGTCCTACGGAAAATAAAACAGCAATGACTAAATGAGTTTTCACTAACGGTTTAGCCATCTGTTGGGGCAAACAAGAGAAAATAATTCCCAAAATACTCCATAGGATTACCACTCCGGCATTAACATATCCCAAAGCTAAATGAGCAAAACGATTATAAAGGATATATTCATTCGGATTACTTGAAAAATCCACAAGGTATATAATAAAATCAATCAATATAAAAAGCCAAAAAGCCAAAGCAATAAACCGAGTATATTTAAACCTGTCGTTCATAATTAGTTAAAACTATTTACAATTACCTCAACGCTTAAAATGATTCGTTCTTCATTTCTTTTGCCCCATACAAATTCCTTTTCCATCCATTGCACCATCTTTCTCTCCAATGATTACAATTGAAGGTTTCCATGAAAGAAAAAAAGAATCTCTCACTTATAATCTGTTTCAAAGATAAAAATTTATTAAAAAATCACAAAAGAATTATTATTTTTCCAAAAATCTCAAAAAGACACTTTTATTTATCGACTTTACCACTTCAAATATTTTTTAGAACCTGTTTTAAAGGCTATACAGATTTCCTCTCCCCTATTGTTTTTTTCAATAGTCTTTACTTTTATCGTCCCATTATATTCTATATACTCCTTTCTATCAAATATTTTTCGGCAAGCCCCTTCCTAAACAAATTTCATAAAATACAAAAATAATCTCTAAAGAAAGGCTTGTAGCAAGATAGGAATTCCAAATCCTCATCGGAAACGTATGATTGGCAAAACAGTATAATATATCCTTCAACGAATTCCTCAGACTTGGCATCATCAAAATCGAATAAGACAATTCCATAGTTCTGATAAGTCATGGATTATTGAAAATACCTATTTAACTCCATAACGATATTCTAAATTCTCGATTTTTATACGTATCCATAGACTAAGTTTTTTGCTTTGAGCCGATTGGCAAGTTGAGATAACTCTATACCGTTCTTACCTGTTGAACCTTATCCAGCCTACGATGGCAATAAGATATAATACGTTGTTTGCACAATGATATCTATTTTGGAATGCAGCGAAAGCATTGAAAAGTCAATATCTTTTCGTAATTTCCGAATCTACGTCATCCATTTTTTGCTGGCAGCAAAAAATGGTGAATCTCGGAACCCGTCAAACCATCACTTGTTTCGCCCAAAATATTCGCTAACGCTTCAAGGTCAGATTGTGTTCGTAGTCATATCTATTTTTAATTATAAGTTACAGATATAAAAGCCTTATAGACCGGAATACATCATCGAAATCGCATATAACGGACAGATGTGTACATGACGAACAGCAGCATTCGCCTCATTATCGATATAATCCAAAGTACCAAAATTCTCCAAAGAGCACCGAACTGCTTCCGAGATTCTTTTTTCACGCATAAACAGCCATAGACTCTTCATTCCTCCCTGCGTCCCGGCTTTGACCTCTACTGGCAAAACATTTTGCAAATGGCTGGCCACGTAGTCTATTTCAGCCTGAGAGTTACGAACCTGACGAACCCAATAGAACAGGTCATGACGTATATTCGGGCTTTGATAACGTAACATTTCAAGACCGACCATCTGTTCGGCCATCGGGCCTTTGTTTACCAGATCAGCAGCTCCAGCCGTAAGTATGTGTGTCGTGATTTGTGAGATATCTCCCATCGTCATATTGAGTAACCGAAGCATCAAACCCGTATCGAGAAGCAAAATTTTACGATATGAATGATCTGCCTCGCTACCAAGCGGTAATCCGTTTGCGTTGGTGTGTGTTACGGGTATAAGGATGCCCGCACGTATCAGCATTTCAAGAGCCTTTTTAATCTCATCAGTTCTATAACCGCCTCCTACCTGAGAATAGACGAATTTTCTTGTAACCTGAACAGCTGCGCTACGCATTGTAAGACGCAGTAATGAAGAATCGATCCGCTTTCTGTATTTTGCAAAATCGTCTTCATAGCTAATAATGATATCGTCTTGCACTTCCTGACATTGTATGAAATCATGCGTCTGAACCCATCTTTCTACAACTTCGGGCATTCCTCCAACAAGCATGTAGTTACGCAACAATCCAATCAGTCTATCATGGAGAGGTTCAGGTATCGGTTCTCTTGCCGATGCCTGATTACGTGCATCTATGAGCAATTGTTCTCCGCTGGCTTTGAGAAATTCATCGAAGGTCATGGGGTACATGAACATAGAGTGAATCCGTCCCACACCAAAAGTCGGTAATTCCTCCAACGCAAATTCCAGAAGAGAGCCCGCTGCGATAACGTGAAGGCCGGGGATGTCTTCCTTGAAAAAGCGAAGCGACATGATTGCTTCGGGACACGTCTGTATCTCGTCGAAAAAAAGCAGCGTTTTACCGGCCTGCACAGGTTTACCATACATGGCTGCTATTTGAGGCACGATACGCATAACATCCAGATTGCCTTGAAACAGTTTTTTATACTCGGGCTTTTTTTCAAAGTTTATCTCTACATAATACTCGAATTGTTTTCCTAGATGCCTGACTGCAGTCGATTTTCCAACTTGTCGTGCCCCCCTCAGTAAAACCGGCTTACGAACATCGCGAGATGCCCATTCCGATAAATAGTTGTCTATGTGTCTTTCGTAATACATGAAGATATCGCATTTTACGGACAGCTAATTTACTGATAAAGAATTATCCAAACA
>CASFOM010000159.1 GCA_949296295.1 uncultured Alistipes sp.
CGACGACGAATCCCATATACCACTACAAAATGATTCTGGTCCCAATGCACAATACAAGGCAAGGGCACTGCATCCCGTAAATCTTCCCACGTCACTTTATAACCCTGTGTACGAAACCCCAAAGATTCCGCCGCATCACTGATTCCCAACATGGATACTCCTTCCCGGGTAATGTGACAACGAGTACGTAACGTCTGTAACGAAAAATGCTTGCCGTAAAAACGAGCTATCATCCGCAGACAGGTCGGACCGCAGTCCATGGCATCATATTGCTTGTAGTGTGGAAAACTTTTCTTCATACAATTCTCTTATTTCTGTTGGGAAAGGTAATGTTCTATCGCATCGACAAAACGTAATGCCAACGGTTGCTGCACTCGACGCAATAACTGCTGAAAACCTACTTTATACGGCTTATGCTTCCACGCAAAATAGGCATTATAAGCATCCTCATCATGTAATAAATAAGTCAGATATTCCGACAATATTTTCGGCGATTCATAATCCCGTACATTGATAAAGCAATGTTCTCCCGGGGCATAATCATCCACATTGGGAGCTCCCAAATAAACCGGGACAGAACCCATAATCAGCGGTTCATAAAATTTTTCCGTCACATAATCCGGCCCTATACTATTCTCAAAAGAAACCGTAAATTTATAATGCGACAACATATTTTTCTTGGAGGGAGGACCAAAATCCCGCGGTAAGCGACTATTATTCATTTGACGTCCATAAGAATCAATGGGAAAATATTGCATCAAGTCCCTTAAATAATCTATCCGACCACTTAAATTGAACGGACTTGATATAAACATGGCCATATTCCCCGATTTGGACTGCATCCCATCACAACATCGCAAAAACTTCTCATACCGGGGATAAACATAAGGAGTAAATATATCATAATGACGATAATAACCCATACGTAAATCAAACAAGGAGGAAATGGCTGGATCCTCATATTGCGGATAATGCTGCTCGCATTCCGTACTCCATCCTACCCATATTTGACCCGGACGTTTCTTCAAATCCGCATGAACCTTCAAGGTCGGCAGAAAAAAAACAACTACATCTGCATCATTGACCCACTGGATTCCCTTAGCTAATGTATAACCCGGAGGAAAATCCTCCCCATTAAAATACCAATATTCCGAATAGGTCTGATTATAAAAAAGAATTATTTTTTCTTCCATAACAATAAACAGTTTAAAGTTCCAACGCAAAAGCCGCTCCTATAGTCCCATCCAAAAAAGAGATATGACCTCCCATGACCGAAAGACCTAAATAATACGGATACTCTTTGATAAAATCCCGAATATACGAAGTTATCCATTCATATTCTGAATTCGGAAATTTTCCCCTTCCCCATAGTTTCATCAACAATAATAATCCGGCAGCTCCATAATGTACGGAAATATCTTCCGGTAAATCCGACTCTGAAAACTTCGGAACCGGCAAATCAGGATAAACCTGAGAAGCCAACAGATAAAGCATTCGTCCTACACAACCATCTGTCTCTTCCGACAAAAGATTTTCCACCCGAGAACGGTAATGACCAAGACGTTCTCGCAACAACGACTCTTCTATTCCCAAATCCATCCCCTCACCAAACAAATAAAGAACCCAGGGAAAAGACCATAAAATATCAAACGTAGCAGGTGATGGAGCTTCCGAAGACGCATCAGCAAAAGGCAACAAACGAACAAAAACGGAAGAAAGCAATGATCGTAATTTCTCGCCACCACCTCCCTGAAGACGTTGTTCACAATAAGCTGCAATAGACAACAATGAAAAAAACGACAATTCTGAAGATGAACTGAAAACGTCTATAATCCGAGCATCAATATCGGATAATATCTCATCCGAATCCCCTTCAATAAAACCTTTCTTAATCAAATGGTCTATCACCCAACCTATACCGGTAATACCCGTATCAAACTCAATCGGCATCTCCAAATACAACCACTCCGACATCTCCTCCACATATTGCTCTGCATAACGTCGATACATCGGATTATGTCGCCAAGACCACAAATAGTAAAAATAAATAATAAGTCCAGATTTTCCTCTTAAAAACGCATAATTCCGAGAAGATGATGCCTGCATCAACACTGCATTCGGCACGTGAAAATCCCACGTGGACTTCGGAAACACTAATGAAGAATTCATAATTTATTCAAATAAAACAGGTTAGTAATCTCTTAAAAAAC
>CASFOM010000160.1 GCA_949296295.1 uncultured Alistipes sp.
TTCTTGATTACCTCCTCTGCACGAGCAGTCAAAGTTGCAATATCTTTTGCCGTTTCTTCGTCTATCGAAGCCAACTCAGCTTTTTTCGCGTCCAAATCCAATTTACGTTCCGCTAAAGCCGCCTTTGCTTCTTCAATCTGCTTCTTCTTGGCTTTTACTTCTGCATTGAATTCTTTAATATTTTTTTCACAAAGTTCTATCTCCAAATTCTGATATTCTATCTCCTTCGATAAAGACTCATATTCCCGATTATTCCGCACATTTTCTTGTTGTGCTTCATATTTCGAAATTTTTGCCTTTGCCTCCTCTATTTCCTCTTTCTTGTTTTTGGCTGAACGAACATACTCATCCGCTTCCTGAGTTAAATTTTTAATTCGGGTATCCAAACCGGCTACCTCATCTTCCAAATCTTGTACCTCAAAAGGAAGCTCACCTTTCAGTCGATTAATTTCATCTATCTGAGATTCAATCTTTTGCAATTCATAAAGAGCTTTTATCTTCTCTTCTGTACTGAAATCAGGCGCGTCTGCCGATTTTTTAGCTGCATTTATCATCTTTTGTCTTGACTATAAATAGATTATTGGATTACTGACTGTACTCGTCTTATGAACGACAAAGGTAGGAAATTTTTTTGTAATTACTTCGTAAAACCATTCCATTACAAATTTTTCACTCTCATAATGTCCTATATCTGCCAATGTTAAACGCTCTTGAGCATCAAAAAAGGTATGATATTTAAAATCTGCCGAAATAAATACATCGGCTTCATTATACAAGGCATCTTGAATGAACTCCGTTCCTGAACCTCCACACAAAGCTACCCGATGAACCACAGGACGAACAATCGGTGAATGACGCAAAACCGGTAATTGCAAAGTATTTTTCAACCTTTTCAAGAAAACCTCTGCATCACAAGGCTCTATTTCTCCTACAACTCCCGCTCCTGACAAATAATCAGGTAATTCGACAGGCCAAACATCATAAGCCATCTCTTCATAAGGATGCTCCTTTCTTACTGCTTCCAAAACCCTCTGCACGCGATAATCCGGAACAATACACTCTATTCGTATTTCTGATTCCGTATGTCGTATGCCTACCTCCCCCACAAAAGGGTGTGTTCCTTCTCCTGCACGAAAAGTTCCCTCTCCTCGTATATTATAACTGCATTGATCATATCGTCCAACAGTCCCTGCTCCAGCAGAAAACAAGGCCTCCCGTACACGTTCCGCATATACTTCTGGCACATAAACCACCAACTTTCTCATTCCGTTCCTACGCGGAGACAATACTCGCATATTATGCAATGACAACCGATGTCCCAACATAAAAGTAACCCCTCCAAAGGTATTGTCGAGATTCGTATGTGCTGCATAAACGGCAACATCCTGTTTTATGGCCCGATAAATCAACCGCTGAGTCAAAGAAGCACCGATTAATCGTTTTTGTCCTGAAAAAATCATCGGATGATGAGAAATAATCAAATTACATTTCAATGCTTCTGCTTCATCCATTACTGACGGTGTTACATCTACACATAATAAAACACCAGTGATATCCATATCTGTATTCCCTACCAATAGGCCACTGTTGTCATATGATTCCTGTAATGTCAGAGGAGCTGCCTCTTCAATAACTGCAGTAATATCCTTCAATTTCATATCTGTTCTCCTTCTTCCGCCTTATAAACTACTTTATCAATATGATCTCCCTGTTCCCTGCTTTCCAAATCAAAAAGTACCTCCGTAAGCAATGCTTTTATCTCCTGCAATTTTTCTACCACACGAACATCCCTATCTATTTCTGTTTTTGCATTTTTTAAATAATTTGCTGCATGCTCCAAACGCATTCCCCGTTCCTTAACCAAATGATATATCTGTTTAAGGATATCAATATCCTTCGAAGTAAACAATCGGTTCCCTTTTTTGTTCTTAGCAGGCTTTAATGCATCAAAATATTTTTCCCAATGTCGAATAAGTGACTGATTTACATCAAACATTTCGGCCACTTCCCCGATGGAATAATAAATTTTACGTGGATTATTTTCCGAAAACTCACTCATTTGTGTTATTTTTGTAGTAAAGTTATTAAAAAATACCGATACTTCCAATCCGAAAAAAAGGGACTGTTTTGATTTTATCATTGATTGAAAAGAAATATAAAAAAGGGAAAAGAAAATCATTTACAATCAAAAATATTCACATAAAATCAAATTTATTCCCAAACATTATCGGATATTTCCTTGATTATTCGATATCTTTGGGTTAAATAAAAAAGTAAGGATAAGGAATAAGGTAATTTACAAAACAGAAACGGGCCGCCGTTTCCCAAAACCGTTTTCAACCATGAACATCACTATTAAAGGTAAAGTTGTACAAGGCGAACAAAGAGGAACTTCTCTCGGATTTCCTACAGCCAATATTCCAATGGACCCTATCATTAATATTCCTGAGGGAGTATATGCTGTTATTGTCCTGTATGAAGGATACAAATACCGGGGCATGGCTAATATTGGATATCATCCCACAGTAGGACGCAGTTCCCAACTATTATTGGAAACACATTTATTCGATTTTAACGATTCCTTATACGGTAAAGAAATAGAAGTAACCTTGATCGAACGCATCCGCAACGAGGAACATTTTGAATCTTCAGAAGCTCTGCTGCAAGCACTGCGACAAGATCGTGCTACTGTAGAAAATATTTTATAAACAAGGTCTTTCACCATTTTGCTTAATTTTATATTTAAATTGCTTCATAACAATCCTTCTAAAAGGACAAAAATCAGAATTAACAAAGCAATAGGGAAAAAGCAACTTTAAATAATTTGAAAATGGTAAATCATGTATAATCTCATTTAATGACAATAAAAATCCATGATGAAATACTTGATACTGTTCATTTGTTTCTGCACAATACCTTTTGCTTTAAAGGCTCAATCTTTCGGATTTGGGCCGAAAGTAGGATTAAATGTATCTTCTTTACAAGGTAAAGAGTTTTCTTCTGATTCTCGGACCAGCTACCACATCGGGATATTTGGAGAATATCGATTCGGTAAAACCTGGGCTTGCGAATTAGCACTGCTCTATTCTGATCAAGGAGCAAAACTAAAATGGACTGACAACACTATTTTAGGTAAAATAGAATTGACCTCGCAAACCAAACTACACTATTTGAATATTCCTTTATTGGCTAAAGCGTATGTATTTGAAGGATTACACTTACTTGCAGGGCCACAAATAGGATTTCGAATAGGAGCTTCTGCCTCCGGTTTAGATGTTAAATCACTATATAAACCTGTCGATATTTCCGCAACTCTTGGATTAGGCTACCAATTTGAAATGGGGCTAAATATTGCTGTCAATTACAACATAGGAATAAATAATATTCGTTATGCCCAAACAACACAAGCTGTTACGGGGACAGGAGGTTATGAAGCTCCCAAAGATACACGCACTTTACGCAATGGTGTTTTTCAAGTCTCTGCCGGATGGAAATTCTAAATAATCCTTCAACCGTTCATTTTTTTTACTACCTTTGATACCATAAAAGAGAAGAAAACCATTGGATTTCAATTTAACTTAACCAATAAACTTAACTTACCCACGAAAATCATACAATTCAATCATATGGAAAGAGATACTCAAATATTTAATTTAATCTCCAAAGAAAAAGAAAGACAAATGCATGGCATCGAATTGATTGCTTCGGAAAATTTCGTTAGCGACCAAGTAATGGAAGCCATGGGATCCGTATTAACCAACAAATATGCTGAAGGTTATCCCGGAGCACGTTATTATGGAGGCTGCCAAATCGTAGATCAAGTGGAACAATTAGCCATAGATCGGTTATGTAAACTCTATGGTGCCAAATATGCCAATGTACAACCCCATTCAGGAGCACAGGCTAATATGGCCGTATTCATGACTGTTTTAAAACCAGGAGATACGTTTATGGGACTTGATTTATCCCACGGAGGACATTTATCTCATGGGTCACCTGTCAATTCATCAGGATTACTTTATAAAGCAATCGGATACAAATTAAACGAAGCTACGGGCACTATTGACTATGCTCAAATGGAAAAATTAGCTATCGAACACAAACCCAAACTGATTGTCGGAGGAGCTTCTGCTTACAGTCGGGAATGGGACTATAAAAAAATGCGTAAAATAGCTAATAAAGTAGGCGCTATCTTCATGGTAGATATGGCTCATACCGCCGGATTAATTGCTGCAGGATTACTGGATAATCCTGTAAAATATGCTCACATTGTTACTTCCACTACCCATAAGACTCTTCGTGGACCTCGTGGAGGTATTATCCTGATGGGAAAAGATTTTGACAATCCTTGGGGATTAACTACTCCCAAAGGTGAAATCAAAAAAATGTCTCAACTTTTAAATTCCGCTGTATTTCCAGGAGTACAAGGAGGACCTTTGGAACACGTAATTGCAGCTAAAGCAGTAGCTTTTGGAGAAGCATTGGAACCCGCCTATAAAGAATATCAAACCCAGGTAAAGAAAAATGCTTTAGCCATGGCTGAAGCGTTTGAACGTAGAGGATACAAGATTGTTTCTGGAGGGACAGACAATCATCTGATGTTAATCGATTTACGTACCAAATTTCCTGAATTGACAGGAAAAAAAGCTGAAACTGTTTTAGTTCAAGCTGATATCACGACTAATAAAAACATGGTTCCATTTGATAGTCGTTCTCCATTTCAAACATCAGGAATACGTGTCGGAACACCAGCCATCACTACTCGAGGGTTAAAAGAAGAGCAAATGGATAAAATAGTAGATATGATTGATCGGGTACTCAATGATCCGGACAACGAACAAAATATTGCAGAAGTTCGTAAAGAAGTGAATCAAATGATGAGTAACTATCCTCTATTTGCGTGGGAACGCCGATAAAATGGAACCGAAACTATACCATTACAATAAACGTTTTGAACTTGAAAACGGGGCAGTATTGCCCCGTTTAGATATTGCATACCATACATTTGGAACGTTATCTCCTAAAAAAGATAACGTAATATGGGTGTGTCATGCTTTAACAGCTAATTCCGATGTAGCAGATTGGTGGCCTCATACCGTAGAAAAAGGGAAATTTCTTGATCCCGAAAAATATTTCATTGTGTGTGCCAATATGTTAGGTTCTCATTATGGAACAACAGGCCCATTACACATTAATCCTTCTACAGGAGCCAAATATTACAGTACTTTCCCCATGATTACAGTCAGAGATGTTGTGCGCTGTAATCAGCTACTTGCTCAATACTTAGGTATTAAACAAGTAGAAATGTTAATTGGTAGTTCGGTAGGAGGATTCCAAGTATTGGAATGGTTAATTTCACAACCCTCTTTCGCTCGTAAAGCAGCTTTAATCGCCACTTGTGCCAAAACTCAACCTTGGGCCATTGCTTTTAATGAATCACAACGTATGGCCATAGAAACAGATCCTACTTTTGGACAACAACGAGATGATGCAGGGATGAAAGGATTAGCCACAGCTCGTTCAATTGCTTTATTAAGTTATCGAGGACAACCAGCCTATGATAAGACACAGCAGGAAAAAGACGAAGAAAGTAAACTAACCCACTTTAGAGCGAGTAGTTATCAACGGTATCAAGGTGAAAAACTATGTAAACGATTCAATGCTTATACTTATTATCGATACACTCAATTAATTGATTCTCATGATGTATCTCGAGGTAGAAATTCTATTCCCAAAGCATTAGGCAAAATTAAAGCCCGTTGTTCCATAGTGGCTATTACCTCTGATATTATTTTCCCAATTTGTGAACACGAGATTTTATACCGTCACATTCCAGATTCATCATTACATATTATTCATTCTGATTTTGGTCATGATGGTTTTCTCATAGAACATGAGCAATTAGATGTTATAATCAAAAAACTATTAGAATTTTAAAAGATTACTCAGAATATTGATTCTAATTATTTTCTTGATTAAGATAAAATAGGAAATAAAAAATAAAGACTGTTTCTGATAAAAGAATCAGTCTTTATTTTTTTCTCCATTATTATTTACTTACATCAAA
>CASFOM010000161.1 GCA_949296295.1 uncultured Alistipes sp.
GGTTCAGAAGGTTCTATGTTGCTTCAACAGTTGCAACAATCGATGAATGATACTTATCGGAGCATTGATTCGCTGTATTTGTTGTATGGGAAAGAAACAGACGTTGTTTTGCGTGATTCCTTGTTAAAGGATATTACTCGCGCATATGTAAAGCAGAAACAAAATACGATTAAATTTATAGTATTGCATGCGAATTCATTAGCTGCCATTACTGCTTTGTATCAAAGGATGCCAAATGGAATGGGAATGTTTGAAGAGTTAAATGATGTAGCGTATTTTAAAATGGTGGCAGATTCTTTGAATAATAAGTATCCCAATTCTGTTTATGTAAAATCCTTAAATAAGGATGTAGAGCAGCAAAATAGACAAAAGAAGGTTGTGAATATGTTATTTTCGGCTCGGGAAGATGGGAATATACATCCTTTCCCTGATATTATTATGCAGGATATGATGTCTCAGACACATAAATTATCAGATTTAAAGGGGAATGTGGTTATTCTTTCTTTTTGGAGCAGTACAGCGAATACAGAGAATAATATGTTAAATCGAGAACTGAGAGATATATATAATATATATAATAAAAAAGGGCTTGAAATTTATCAAGTGGGACTGGATGAGTCAAAGATAGATTGGGTTAATGCTGTGAATACACAAAAACTGCCTTGGATTAGTGTTTGTGATTTTCAAGGTTATGATTCTCCGGCAGTTAAAAATTATAATGTAACCAGTGTTCCTTTTAATTATATTATTGATCGTGAAGGGAATATTAAAGGTAAAAATATTTGGGGTAATGATTTGATTAAGAAAATCGAAGACCTTTTGTAGTGTAGTTTGGAATTTTCTGTTGAAATATAAGCCTGCATGAAATATTTTTTTGCTTCGGATCTTCATTTGGGACTGGAAATAAACGGGTGGGATTGTCATGAACGGGAGTGCCGTTTTGTGGAATGGTTGTCTATGGTAGAACGAGAATTGGAGAGTTCGGAAGAGAGGAAGGGAGCTTTGTATTTATTGGGGGATATTTTTGATTATTGGTTTGAGTATAGGGAGGTTGTTCCTAAAGGGTTCGTTCGGGTATTGGGTAAATTGGCCCAGATGTGCGATAAGAATATAGAAATTCATTTTTTTGTCGGAAATCATGATACTTGGTGTTATGATTATTTTGAGAAAGAAATGGGAATTCATGTTCATAAGGGGATTATGACGGTAGAATTAGCTGGATATTCTTGTTTGATTGGGCATGGGCATGAGTTGAGAACAAGGCGGGTGAACGCTCGTTTTCGATTAATGCAAGCGATATTCAACAGTCATTTTGTATATAAAGTATATTCTTGTTTGGTGCACCCTGATTTGAATATGATTTTTGGGAAAAAGTGGTCTCATTCTAATCGTGCCTCTAAGCAATTGACGCATATATTTAAGGGAGAGTCTGAAATTTCAGTTGAATTTGCTCGGAAAAAATTACAACATACACATATTGACTATTTTATTTTTGGTCATTTCCATACAGCTCAATGTTATTCTTTAACATCAACTTCTACATTAATTCTTTTGGGACAATGGATATGTGGGACGGATTGTCACTATGCTGTTTTGGATAATAAAGGATGTCGTTTAGTTAAATTCTAAATTTGTTTTTATCTGTTTTGTTTTTTTATTTCGTTGTTCGATAAATCGATTATATTTAATTATTTGTAATTATTTTTTTATTGTGTTGTATTTATCCGTATAAACACGATTGATTGTTGCTTCGCTAGATGTTTGTTGGATGCCAATAATTTTTTATGTATAGAGGTGTGTCAAATAATAAGGTTTGACCACCTTTTTTATTGTATGGTAGAATTGGCAAAATGGAGTGATATTGAGAGGTGAGTGAGATAGAGGAGGGATTGAGTGGGTTTTGTAAATAGTATTAGTGGTCGTTAAATTTTAATGTGTTTTTTGTTTTTTATTGTTATTGTATTTGTATCCCCCTATTTTTTTGGGGGGGTAATTAATAAAAAATATGTTTTATTTGGGACAATACTCGTTTTTTTGCCAAATTCTTAACAATAGGATGATTTTTTGCTTTTCTTATAAAATCGGTTTTTGTGCAATATTTTTTTATTGTTTATAGAAAATGATTTTTTAAAAAATATGTAAATTGTGTTTATTACCCCCTATTTTGAAAGGGGTATGTTTTGTTTTTTATTATTATTTTTGTTTTGTACCTATAATTTTATGTGGTATTCGTTTAAAAAAATATATATATATTTGCATAGAAGACAAAGATGGATGTGTCAGGGTGAAAAAGTTTTGATAAAGGAATTGTGAAAAATTGAGTAGTGAAATAATAATATGGGTAGAGTAGAAAATTCTGACGATTAATTAAATGAAGGGTGATATGATATTGTATCAAAATATTGATTATGAAAAGAGATGGGTTGTGACAGATATTCTCTATTTGATTTTAATATTCTTTTTTCGAAAAAGAACAAAATTTCTCAGTTCTCAATTGAATGATCTATTTAATTCGATAAAATCATGAAAAAGATTGAAGCAATTATCCGAAAAACAAAATTTAATGAAGTAAAAGAAGCTTTGTTAGCGGCTGATATAGAATGGTTTTCATATATGGAAGTACGAGGAATAGGAAAAAGTCGGCAAGAACGAATTTACCGAGGTATTATTTATGGAACGGATATTATTGAACGTCTTATGTTGAGTATTGTTGTCCGGGAAAAGAATGTGGAAAAAACAGTCCAGGCTATCTTAAGATCAGCCCAAACAGGAGAAATAGGAGATGGTCGCATATTTGTTTCTGATGTACATGAAACTTATCGGATACGAACAGGTGAACGTGGGGACCAAACTCTTTTTGAAACAGAAAAATAACCAACAAAAAACAATAAAATGAAAGAAACATTATTACTTACCGCGACAAGTCAGGAAGTGACAGGAACAGATATGATGACTGTGACTGAATCTTTAGCTGATTTGGCTACCAGCATAGATACCGTATGGGTATTATTGGCTTCTATGCTTGTATTTATTATGCAGTTGGGGTTTGCTATGGTAGAGTCTGGGTTTGCTCGAACGAAAAATACGGCAAATATATTGATGAAAAATATTTTGGATTTTTCAATCGGTAGTTTGCTTTTCTGGTTGTTTGGATTTGGATTGATGTTTGGCCCTACTATCGCAGGCTTTATTGGAATGCCTGACTTTATGGGATATGCTGGATGGGAAGGAGGTATTCCTAAAGAGACTTTTTTAGTGTTTCAAACCATGTTTTGTGCAACGGCTGCTACCATTGTATCTGGAGCTGTGGCGGAACGGACCAAGTTTCATGCCTACTTGTGTTATACAATCGCTGTCTTTGGCATCATTTATCCTATCTCAGGACATTGGACTTGGGGAGGGGGATGGTTGTCCGAATTAGGGTTCCATGATTTTGCAGGTAGTACCGTTGTACATTCTGTGGGCGGATGGATTGCACTTACAGGGGCTGCTTTAGTGGGACCTCGTATCGGAAAATATCGTCAGAAAAAAGTTTATGCTATTCCCGGCCATAACTTAACAATTGCTACGTTAGGGGTTTTGATTCTTTGGTTTGGATGGTTTGGATTTAATCCAGGAAGTCAATTGTCTGCCTCAGGAATAGAAAATTCCATTACAATTTCAAATGTATTCCTTACTACTAATATATCAGCAGCAACAGGAGTAATTGCAGCCTTATTCACCGCGTGGATAAGGTATGGAAAACCAACACTTAGTTTGACATTGAATGGAATTTTAGCGGGATTGGTTGGTGTAACGGCTGGATGTGATGTGGTATCTCCCGCAGGTGCTTTCTTTATCGGCGGGATTTGTGGAATAGTGATGGTATATGCCGTTGGATTCTTTGATCATGTAGTTCGTATTGATGATCCGGTAGGAGCTATCTCCGTTCATGGTGTATGTGGAACTTTAGGAACCATTTTGACTGGATTTTTCGCTACTCAGAGCGGTTTGCTGTATGGTGGTGGATGGAACTTTCTGGGGATACAGCTATTGGGAACACTTGTTACGGCCTTATGGGCTTTGAGTACGGGATATGTATTGTTTAAAATAATCGATGCAACAGTTGGCCTTCGTGTGGATAAACGGGTGGAAGAAGAAGGACTGGATATCTATGAGCATGGCGAAACAGCTTATAATTAATAATAAATTTTTGAAATAAGGTAATATTTTGAGTTGACAAGAATGGTGGGCGGATATATTTCTGCCTGCCTTCCCAAAAAGAAACAAAAAACCATTTAATCATTATAAACTATGTCTACATTAAGATTTAAAATGGTCGAAGAGGCCATAACCAGAAAAGCCGTTCAGGTTACACCCCCGGCAGGACGTACCAGTGAATATTTCGGTGAAAATGTTTTTAATGAAGAAAAGATGCGGAAATATCTGCCGAAAAAAAGTTATGACGCATTGATGGCTACCATGAAAAATGGAATTCCTCTTGATAAAGCAACAGCAGACAGTGTTGCAGCAGGGATGAAAGAGTGGGCTATGGATCGAGGTGTTACTCATTATACCCATTGGTTTCAACCTTTGACAGGAGGAACAGCGGAAAAACATGATGCTTTTGTAGAACATGATGGAAAGGGGGGGATGATTGAAGAATTTTCCGGGAAATTATTGATTCAACAGGAACCGGATGCTTCCTCTTTCCCCAGTGGAGGAATTCGTAATACTTTTGAAGCTCGAGGATACAGCGCTTGGGATCCAACCTCTCCTGCTTTTATTATGGATACTACTTTATGTATTCCCACAATATTCATTGCTTATACGGGAGAGTCTCTGGATTATAAAGCTCCTTTATTGAAATCATTACAGGCAGTAGATAAAGCAGCTACTGAAGTTTGTAAATATTTTGATTCCAAAGTATCCAAAGTATTTTCATATTTAGGTTGGGAACAAGAATATTTTTTAATAGATAAAGGATTATGGGGGGCTCGTCCTGATTTGATGCTGACAGGTAGAACTTTAATGGGACATGAAAGCGCAAAAAATCAGCAATTGGAAGATCATTATTTCGGGGCTATACCTACTCGAGTAATGGCTTTTATGAAGGATTTGGAATATGAATGTTGGAAATTGGGAATTCCTGTAAAAACAAGACATAATGAAGTAGCGCCTAATCAGTTTGAGTTGGCTCCTATTTTTGAAGAAACCAATTTGGCGAATGATCACAACCAATTACTTTTATCTATTGTAAAGAAAGTTGCTCGACGTCATTTCTTCAGAGCTTTGTTACATGAAAAACCATTTAAAGGAATTAACGGTTCAGGAAAACACAATAACTGGTCATTAGGAACAGATACGGGTGTAAATCTGTTGGCACCAGGTAAAACTCCAACAGAAAACTTGCAGTTTATTACGTTCCTTGTTAACGTTATGATGGCCGTATATCAGCGTAACGGATTGTTGAAATCAAGTATCTCGAGTGCCACGAACGCACATCGTTTGGGTGCTAATGAAGCTCCTCCTGCCATCATTTCTATCTTTTTAGGTTCACAATTAAGTACTGTACTTGATAAAATAGCTCAGAGTACCAATGAAGATGCGATTGTTATGGGGGGTAAATCTGGGTTTAAGATGGAAGGTATTAATCATATTCCAGAATTGTTGATAGACAATACGGATAGAAACCGAACCTCTCCATTCGCTTTTACGGGGAACCGCTTTGAATTCCGTGCAGTAGGGTCCTCAGATAACTGTGCAGGAGCCATGATTACTCTAAATACGGCTGTAGCGTATCAGTTGAAGGAATTTAAAAAAGAAGTGGATACCCGTATTAAACAGGGACAAACCAAGCAACAGGCTATTTATGCAGTTATTAAAAATTATTTGGCTCTTTGTCGTAATATTCATTTTGACGGGAATGGATATAGTGATGAGTGGAAAGCAGAAGCAGCTGAGAGAGGCTTGGATTGTGAAACATCGGTACCTTTGATTTTCGATCAAATTCTTCGTCCTGAGAATATTCAAATGTATCAGGCCTGTGGGGTTATGAATGAAGTGGAATTACGAGCTCGTGCAGAAATCAAATGGGAAATGTACACGAAAAAAATTCAAATAGAATCACGTGTGTTAGGTGATTTAGCCATTAACCATATTCTTCCAGCAGCTTCTCGATATCAAAGTATTTTATTGGATAAGGTGTTTAAGATGAATCAATTATTTGATATTGATAAAACAAAGTCATTAGCTTCTCAGGATATGGAATTGATAGAGAAAATATCCATGCATTCTAAGGCCATACAAGAAGGTGTCGAAGAAATGATAGAAGCACGAAAAATGGCTAATAAGATTGAAAGTGAACGAGAAAAGGCGATTGCTTATCACGATAATGTGGCTCCATTCTTTGACCAGATACGTTATCATATTGATAAATTAGAGTTGGTGGTAGATAATGAAATGTGGCCTTTGCCAAAATACAGAGAGATGTTGTTTGTGCGTTAAATTATTCTTCAATTAAAGGCATGGAAAGAATTAAAAATGAAATTAACAGATTGATTCCTCGACAGCAGGGATTGTATTGTCCTGAATATGAGCATGATGCTTGTGGTGTGGGATTGATTATTAATATAAAAGGCGGAAAATCGCACCAAATCGTTGATAATGCATTGTTAGTTCTTGAAAATATGAAACACCGTGGTGCGGAAGGAGCTGATAATGTGACTGGTGATGGAGCTGGGATTACTGTACAAATTCCTCATGAATATATTTTATTACAGGGAATTCCTGTTCCTGAAAAGGGAGAATATGGAACAGGAATCGTTTTTCTGTCTAAAGATCCCATTCAACAAGCGGTTGCTCTTCAATTAATCCGAGAAGAAACGGAAGCAGAGGGATTGACTTTGATGCATATCCGGGATGTTCCTGTGAATAGTCATATTCTTGGCGAGTCGGCCAGAAAAACGGAACCCTCAATCAAACAGGTATTCATTACGGGTACCCCGACGGACAAACCGTTGGAAAGGCGATTATATATCATTCGTAAACGAATAGAAAGGCGAGTCCTGGCAGGAGATATCCTGCCGGACAAGCTGCAATCGCTTTATTTTACGGGTTTATCCAGTAAAACGGTTACATATAAGGGGATGCTTTCTTCAGTACAATTACGGAATTATTTTACTGATTTAACCAATCCTTATTTCACTTCTGGAATTGCTCTGGTTCATTCTCGTTTTTCAACCAATACTTTCCCTACTTGGGATTTGGCTCAACCGTTTCGTTTAATTGGACATAATGGAGAAATCAATACCATACGTGGCAATCGAAGTTGGATGGAGACAAGGGAGAGTTTATTGGAGTCAGAAAATTTGTGTCCAACAGAACAACTTTCTCCCATTGTTACTCCCGGAATGAGTGATAGCGCTACATTAGATAATGTTCTGGAATTTTATGTCATGAGTGGGGTGAGTTTACCCCATGCTTTAGCTATGTTGATTCCGGAAAGTTATAATGATAAAAATCCCATATCTCCGGAATTGAAAGCATTTTATGAATATCATAGTATCTTTATGGAACCGTGGGATGGTCCTGCAACTCTTCTTTTTACAGACGGACGTTATGCCGGAGGAATGTTGGATAGAAACGGGTTACGCCCTGCGCGTTATTTGATAACAACAGATGATATGATGGTTATCGGTTCTGAAACAGGATTATTACCCATTGCTCCGGAGCGTATTCGAGAGAAAGGTCGTTTGAGACCTGGAAAAATCATATTGGTTGATACTCAGGAAGGAATGGTTCACTATGATCCGGAGGTGAAAGAACGGTTGGCGTCTGAATATCCTTACCGTGAATGGATTGATAAAAATCGGGTGATTCTCAGTGAAATCAAATCAGGAAGAAACATAGGACATCGGGTGGAGCATTATGAGTCGGAACTTCGCACTTTCGGATATGATAAAGAAGAAATAGAGAAAATTATTTTACCCATGTTGTCAGGTGCGGAAAGTATTGGTTCTATGGGAAATGATACCCCATTGGCCGTATTGTCCATGAAACCTCAGCGGTTATTTAATTTTTTCCGGCAACAGTTTGCACAGGTTACTAATCCGCCGATTGACCCTATCCGCGAAGAATTGGTGATGTCTATTGCCAGTTATATCGGTGCTATTGGAGGAAATATTCTTCATCCTTCTCCAGAACATTGTAAAGTCGTAAAACTTCCCAGTCCAGTCTTGACCAATAATGAACTGGATATTTTAAATAATTTGCGTTACAAAGGATTTAAAACGCAAACATTATCCATTTTGTTTGATGCGGATGGTAATGCTCAAACCGTTGCTGGTGCCATAGAGGTTCTTTGTCGGGATGCTGAAAAAGCTGTGGATGAAGGATATAACTACATTATTCTCAGTGATCGCGGAGTATCTGAGAAAAAAGCGCCTATACCTTCTTTGTTGGCTCTTTCTGCAGTACATCATTACTTGAATGGGAAAAAGAAAAGGGCTCAGATTGCTTTGATTGTAGAGACAGGAGAAGCTCGGGAAGTTATGCATATTGCCTTATTGATTGGTTTTGGAGCCAGTGCTGTAAATCCTTATTTGGCTTTTGGAGTACTTGACCGATTGGTATCGGAAAATGAGGTGCAATTGGATTATAAAACGGCAGAAAAACAATACATCAAGGCAATTAATAAAGGTTTGTTGAAAATCATTTCCAAAATGGGAATTTCTACCATACGGAGTTATCGAGGAGCTAAAATTTTTGAAGCTATTGGATTATCCAATGCATTCCTTGATAAATATTTTCATGGAATGCAATCAAAGATAGAAGGAGCAGACCTTAATGATATAGTATCGGATGTATTGGAGGCACATTCAAGAGGATGGAAAAGAGAGAATCCGCAAGCTCATTTGATAGAATATACCGGTAATTATGCTTATCGTAAAACAGGAGAACAACATGCCTGGAATCCGGAAACTATTTCAACGCTTCAATTGGCTACTCGGTTGGGAAGTTATAAAAAATTCAAAGAATATACACGACTGGTGGATGATAAATCGGACCCGATATTTCTACGGGATTTGATGACTTATCGTAAAACAACTCCGATTCCTTTATCGGAAGTGGAACCGGTGGAACAGATTGTAAAAAGGTTTGTAACAGGAGCCATGTCATTTGGTTCTATTAGCCAGGAAGCACATGAAGCTATGGCTATTGCAATGAATTTATTAGGAGGAAAAAGCAATACGGGAGAAGGAGGTGAGGATCCTCGCCGATATCGTCGGAATGCAGACGGGACAAGTTCCCGAAGTGCTATTAAACAAGTGGCTTCTGGTCGTTTTGGAGTTAATGCTGAATATTTGGTGAATGCTGATGAGATACAAATAAAAGTGGCTCAGGGAGCGAAACCGGGAGAAGGAGGACAACTTCCTGGTTATAAGGTGGGAGAAATTGTAGCTAAAACCCGTCATTCCATACCTGGAATTTCTTTGATATCGCCTCCTCCTCACCATGATATTTATTCTATTGAAGATTTGGCTCAGTTAATTTTTGACTTGAAAAATGTAAATCCGGAAGCACGAATCAGTGTAAAATTAGTTTCGGAGAGTGGTATAGGAACTATTGCAGCTGGGGTGGCTAAAGCGAAAGCCGATATGATTTTAATCAGTGGTAGTGAAGGAGGAACAGGTGCAAGTCCTATGAGTTCAATCAAACATGCAGGGTTGCCGCCTGAGTTGGGGCTTGCAGAAGTGCAGCAAACTCTTGTATTGAACAATTTACGGGGGAAAGTATCCCTTCAGGTAGATGGTCAGTTCAAAACAGGTCATGATATTATTATTGGAGCTTTGCTTGGCGCAGAAGAGTTTGGATTTGCTACCAGTGCTTTGATTGTGTTGGGATGTGTTATGATGCGGAAATGTCATTTGAATACCTGTCCGGTAGGAGTAGCGACGCAAGATGAGAAATTAAGAGAACATTTCCGGGGACGTTATGAATATTTGGTTAATTTCTTCCGTTTTATGGCAGAAGATGTGCGGGAACATTTGGCTCAATTAGGATTCAGACGGATGGATGACATTATAGGCCGAACGGATTTGATTGTTCGAAAAACAACCTGTCATCCTCGAATAGAGAAAATAGATTTGTCAAAAATTTTATATCGTCCTGTTGAAGCTAATTATAATGCTGTACGTAAAATTTGTGAACAAGATCATAAAATTATAGATATTAAAGACCGGATATTAATAGCTCAAACAGCTCAAACTATTGATAATGAGTTGCCGATAAAACTCTCAATGCCTATTTCAAACACAGACCGTTCTGTTGGAGCTATGCTTTCCGGAGAGATAACAAAACGGAAAAAAGGAGTAGGCCTTCCGGAAGATACGATCCAGGTATCTTTTGAAGGATGTGCGGGACAAAGTTTCGGAGCCTTTCTTGCTCAAGGTATCACTTTTCGATTGGAAGGAGATGCTAATGATTATTTGGGGAAAGGTCTTTCCGGAGGTAAAATTATCGTTGTTCCTCCTCGAGGGAGTAAATTTGCTCCACAAGAAAATGTCATTGTAGGGAATACGTTATTGTATGGGGCAACATCAGGAGAAGTCTATATCAATGGTATTGCCGGAGAACGTTTTTGTGTGCGAAACAGTGGAGCAGTAGCTGTTGTTGAAGGAGCAGGAGATCATTGTTGTGAATATATGACAGGCGGCCGGACAGTGGTATTGGGACCTACCGGACGTAATTTTGCTGCTGGGATGAGTGGAGGAGTTGCTTATGTATGGAATCGGTCAGGTAATTTTGATTTCTTCTGTAATATGGAGATGGTAGAATTGTCCTTGATAGAGGATACCTATGACAATAAAGAGTTATACGGTCTGATTGAAGCACATTATCGTCATACACAAAGCCCCGTAGCTAAGATGTTGTTGGCGGAGTGGTCTTCTCATGTGGAAGAGTTTATCAAAGTAATGCCTATTGAATACAAAAAAGTGCTTAATGCAGAACGTCTGGCTGCTCTTGATCGCAAGATAGCGGAAATAGAACATGATTAAATATTATCGGAATGATTTTATGCACTCTTAAATAAAACAACTATGGGAAATCCGAAAGCATTTCTAACGATAAAAAGGAAAGAAGCCGGTTATCGGCCTATTCACGAACGTATATACGATTACTCGGAAGTAGAGCAAACTTTAAATATAGAAGATAGAAAATTACAGGCATCGCGTTGTATGGATTGTGGTGTTCCATTTTGTCACTGGGCCTGTCCTTTAGGCAACAGGCAGCCTGAATGGCAAGATATGGCTTATAAAGGGAAATGGAAAGAAGCTTATGAGATATTATCTTCAACCAATGATTTTCCTGAATTTACAGGTCGTATATGCCCTGCATTATGTGAAAAATCATGTGTATTGAATTTACAGGAACAACCTGTTACTATTCGGGAGAATGAGGCTGCTATTGTAGAACGTGCTTTTGCTGAAGGGCATATCGTTCCTTGTCCTCCATTGAAGCGAACAGGAAAAAGGATTGCTATTATTGGTTCGGGGCCGGCAGGATTAGCTTGTGCCAATCGGCTCAACCAGAAGGGACATGAAGTGACGGTATATGAAAAAGATGAATATCCTGGAGGATTATTACGATTAGGTATTCCTGATTTTAAATTAAGTAAGAAGGTGGTAGAGCGTCGTATAAAGTTGATGCAATCGGAAGGTGTTATTTTTAAAACCTCTGTTTGTATTGGTCGTGATGTAAAGGTATCTGATTTGTTAGCAGAATATGATGCGGTTTGTTTAGCTATTGGAGCAGGAATAGCCAGAGACCTTTCTGTAAAAGGACGGGAGTTAAAAGGAATTCATTTTGCTTTGGAATTATTAAAACAACAGAATAGAATTAATTCAGGAGTATCGATTCCTTCTGATTTACAAATATCGGCCAAAGGGAAACGGGTATTGGTTATAGGAGGCGGGGATACAGGTTCTGATTGTGTTGGAACTTCTATTCGTCAGGGAGCTGTTCATGTAACACAGATAGAGATTATGCCCAAACCTCCGGTAGGTTATAATCCGGAAACTCCGTGGCCGGTTTGGCCCCATATTTTAAAAACTTCTTCTTCTCATGAGGAAGGTTGTGAGCGACGATGGAATTTGGATACGATCCGTTTTATAGGAGATAAAGGAACAGTAAAGGGAGTAGAGGTAGAACGGGTAGAGTGGTCACGTTCGGAAACAGGTGGTTGGAATATGAATCGGACAGGGGAAAAAGAGATTATACCGGCTGATTTAGTATTGTTGTCTATGGGGTTTGTTCATCCATCGCAAGATTTGTTTCAAGAAATGAGCTTGGAAACAGATCAACGGAAAAATTTACGTACAGACAGTCAATTGTGCAGTTCGCTTGAAGGTGTTTTCGGAGCCGGAGATGTCGTAAACGGTGCTTCATTAGTGGTTCGGGCAATAGCTTCGGGACAGCGGGCAGCTCATTCTATTGACCAGTATGTTTCTTTGAAAAAATAGGATTATATGATGAAATTTACAAAGATGCAAGGGGCAGGTAACGATTATCTTTATATCGATTGTACCCATCGAATGATCAATAACCCTGCTGAATTGTCCGTATTGATGAGTGACCGTCATTTTGGCGCAGGGGCGGATGGGATAGTATTGATCTGTCCTTCTTCTTCGGGAGACTTTCGGATGAGAATCTTCAATGCGGATGGTTCGGAGGCAGAGATGTGTGGGAATGCTTCCCGATGTATTGGAAAGTATGTTTATGAAAAAGGATTGACAGATAAAACGCAATTGACCTTGGAAACAGGTTCCGGATTAAAATATTTAACTTTACATGTGGAACATGGAATGGTAAATGCGGTGACCGTAGATATGGGAGAACCGGAGTTGACCGTAGGTAAAATACCGGTACAGTTAGAAACGTCAGAGAAACGGATTATTGATTACCCTCTGGATGTCAATGGAATTATTGTGCCAATCACTGCTGTTTCCATGGGAAATCCTCATGCTGTTTTGTTTGTATCGGATGTAAAGTCCATGGATATTGAAACATTAGGGAAACAGATAGAACATCATGTTGCTTTCCCTAAACGAACGAATGTTGAATTTATAGAGGTGGTTACTCCAGAACGGTTGAAGATGAGGGTATGGGAACGAGGCTCAGGTGAAACATGGGCCTGTGGAACAGGGGCTTGTGCTTCTGTAGTAGCTGGAGTTTTGAATGGTCGGTGTGGAAGAAAAACAACAGTGGAATTACGTGGCGGAGAGTTGTTTATTGAATGGAATGAGATAGATAACCGAGTGTATATGACAGGGGGAGCAGCATTCGTTTATGAAGGAGAATGGCCGGAATAAATATTGTATTCATTTGTAAAATAAGATAGATTATGGTATATATCAATGATCATTTTTTGCAATTACAAACCAGTTATCTTTTTTCTGACATTAACAGAAAAGTAACAGCTTTTCGTAAGGAAAATCCTGATGCCCGTATTATACGGATGGGGATAGGCGATGTGTCTCGACCATTGACACCTGCTGTAATTACGGCTTTGCATCAAGCAGTGGAAGAGATGGGAAATGCAGATACTTTTCGTGGGTATGGCCCGGAACAAGGATATGAATTTTTGATAGAAAGGATTATTCAACATGATTATAAAAGCAGGGGAATTGAGCTGGATTTGGATGAAGTATTTGTCAATGATGGAGCTAAGAGTGATTTAGGCAATATAGGAGATATCCTGTCTCAAAATAATCGGGTGGCCATTACAGACCCGGTATATCCTGTATATATCGATACGAATGTTATGTCCGGTCGCTCAGGAACTTTTTGTGATGGACAGTGGAGTGATATCATTTATTTACCTTGTGAAAGAGACAATCATTTTGTTCCGAAATTACCTGATGTATGTCCCGATGTGATTTATTTATGTTATCCGAATAATCCGACGGGAACGACATTAACGCGAACAGAATTAAAGCAATGGGTGGATTATGCCCGAAATCATGGTTCTTTGATTTTGTTTGATTCTGCTTATGAGGCTTATATTACAGAATCGGAGGTGCCCCATTCCATTTATGAAATACAGGGAGCAAAAGAAGTTGCCATAGAATTTCGCAGTTTTTCGAAGACAGCAGGTTTTACAGGGTTGCGTTGTGGTTATACGGTAATCCCTAAGGCGTTAAAAGCAAGGACAAAGGGAGGACAAGAAGTAGCCTTGAATCCGCTATGGAATCGTCGTCAATGTACAAAATTTAATGGAACTCCTTATATTGTACAAAGGGCAGCAGAGGCTGTTTATTCAGAACAAGGAGAAAAGGAAACATTAGAAACGATCAAGTATTATTTGACTAATGCGTCAATTGTTCGAAAAGGATTGGAAGAAGCAGGATTGGAAGCATATGGAGGAGTCAATGCTCCCTATATCTGGTTAAAAACTCCCGAAGGAATGGACTCCTGGAAAATGTTTGACCGGTTATTGCATGAATGTCATATTGTTTGTACTCCGGGAGTGGGATTTGGACCAAGTGGAGAAGGCTTTTTACGTTTGACAGCTTTTGGTCGACGGGAAGATACGGAAGAAGCTATTGAGCGAATTGTCAGATGGAACATCTGATAGAAACATAATTCAAATCGTGTATCATGAGTGAACAGATAAAACATGAGTGCGGCATTGCTTTCCTTCGTTTATTAAAACCGTTGGATTACTATTATCGTAAGTATGGAACGCCGTTTTATGGGTTGAATAAAATCCATATTTTGATGGAAAAACAACATAATAGAGGTCAGGACGGAGCGGGTATAGCCTGTTTGAAATTGTATCCGGAATATGGTATTCAATACATTAATCGCGTTCGTTCCAATTCAGACACTTCTATTATTGATGTTTTTAAAGAAATAAAGAAGCGGATTACGTGTCAGATGCCAGATGAAAATGCATTCGAAGATATTGCTTTGTTGAAGAACGGCGTTGAATTTTGTGGAGAACTTTATTTAGGCCATTTGCGTTATGGCACATTTGGTAAAAATGATATAGAAAACGTGCATCCGGTCATGCGTGAAAATAATTGGATGACTCGTAATCTTGTATTGGCCGGGAATTTTAATTTAACCAATATTGACGAGTTGTTTCATCGTTTAATTTCTTTGGGACAATATCCGACGGCCACTACTGATACGGTTACTATTTTAGAGCGTATCGGTCATTTTCTTGATGATGAAAATGAGAAACAATACAGAAATTTTAAAGAGCAGGGATATAATAAACAGGAAATAACTGCTTTATTGGCTGATTCTTTAAATATTCGTCAGATATTGTCCAAAGCGGCTAATCGTTGGGATGGCGGGTATGTGATGGCAGGCATGCTGGGGCATGGAGATGCTTTTGTTATGCGGGATCCTAATGGTATACGTCCTGCTTTCTATTATAAGGATGATGAAATTGTTGTAGCAGCTTCAGAACGTTCTGTGATACAAACAACGTTTGACTTGTCTTATGAACAAGTGCAGGAATTGCCGCCTGCTCATGCATTGATTGTCAAACATCATGGATTAGTGACAGTGGAACCATTTAGGGAGCAGGGACTCATCCGTCCGTGTTCTTTTGAACGGATTTATTTTTCCCGGGGCAGTGATCAGGATATTTATCGGGAACGGAAACAGTTAGGTAAAAATCTGTTGCCATCCGTACTGAAAACGATTGATTATGATATTGATCATACGGTATTTTCTTATATCCCGAATACGGCAGAGTGTGCCTTCTTTGGTATGGTAGAAGCATTGGAGGAATATTGTGATAGAGAGCGTATGCAACGGATATTGGAACAACAGGATTCTTTAACATCGGATGTATTAAAGCATATTTTCAAACGAAAGCCCCGCATAGAAAAAATTGCCGTTAAAGATGTTAAAATGCGAACCTTTATTACACAGGATACTGATAGAGATGATATGGTAGCTCATGTTTACGATATTACTTATGGAACTTTACGTCCGGGAATTGATAATTTGGTGGTTATTGATGATTCTATTGTTCGAGGGACAACGTTACGACAAAGTATTATACGGATATTGGATCGGTTGGGACCTAAAAAAATAGTAATTTGTTCTTCAGCTCCACAAATACGTTATCCGGACTGTTATGGAATAGATATGTCTCGATTGGGAGACTTTGTTGCATTTAAAGCTGCCCTTTCTTTGTTGAAAGAGCGGGGACAGGAAGGGGTGATAAATGAGGTTTATCAGAAAGCCAAAAGTTCCTTAAGCTCTTCTTATGGAACAAAAATTAATTTTGTACAGGAAATTTATGCTCCATTTTCTGATGAAGAGATTTCGGCACGTATTGCTCAATTGGTTACTGCTCCCGATGTTAAAGCAGAAACAGCAATTGTGTTTCAGAGTGTTTCAGGGTTGCATAATGCTATTCCTTATCATCATGGAGATTGGTATTTCACAGGAGATTACCCTACTCCGGGGGGGACTCGTGTGGCTAATCGGGCTTTTGTCAATTTTTATGAGAACAGGAATGATAGAGCTTATTAGAAGATAAAAAGAAAAACCGGAAATGTATCATTTCCGGTTTTCTTTTTATACACTTTGTCTAGTCCTGAAATAGCGTTACAACAAAAAGAAGTAACAATATGGAAAAGACAGCAACAAAGTACGTTAAACGTACACAAAAGGATTACAGCATGTCCTTTAAATTATCAGTGGTACAAGAGTATGAAAGCACAAAAATAA
>CASFOM010000162.1 GCA_949296295.1 uncultured Alistipes sp.
AAAGTATCCTCCACCGTTGGTTCCGAGTTGTTTAATAGCAACGATTGCTGCTGTCGGACCTTGACTAATCTCCTGTTCATTACCTTCAAGAGTTTTGAGTGTTTGCTTGCCGTCAAAAGACATTGGTGTTCCGTTGATAACCAATAATATTCCTACAAGCAGAGAAAGCGGTATTAGAATCCGTGTCACGCTTCGGGTCATGAAAACCCAAAAGTTTCCGATGGTCTTTGTCGTTTTAGCAGCGAGAGCTTTCATAATACCGGCAAGTGCTGCCATACCGCAAGCTGCGGTGACAAACTGAAAAAGCATGATGACAAACAGCTGCGTAAAGTAGGTAAGCCCTGATTCTCCACTGTAATGTTGAAGATTACAGTTTACCATAAAGCTGATCGTCGTATTGAACGCCAAATCGGGAGATTGACCTCCATTCCCATCCGGATTAAGCGGTAACCAGCCTTGGCATACCAGCAGTACCATTCCCCAGATAAACCAGAATACATTAACGGTCAATAATGCTTTCAGAAACTGTTTCCAGTTCATTTCTTCCTCGGGGTGAATCCCACACAATTTGTATATCCATCGTTCTACAGGGGTCATGAAGTCGAGCCAAGTACGTTCCCCCTTATATACTTTGGTAATGTAACGTCCCAGTGGATAGCTGAGAACCACTAAGGCGACCCATTGTAAAATTATTCCTAAAATTTCGGTATTCATTTATTTACGTTTTGTCAATTTTTACAGTTAAAAATTTTCAGGCTTTACAAGTACATACATCAGGTAGATAAATACAAGTAGGCTCAGAATTAAAAGTCCTATGAACATAATTTTACGTTTTAAATTTTTTCGAACCAGTCAACACATTTGTAGTAAAACCAGTAGCACAATGCACCTAAAGTTAACATTGCCAAGAATAAGAGAATTCCATCCATTTTTTTGTTTTTTAAGTTGCCATTTGATTATTCTTTTTTTGCAGTCGTTTTGTCTTTTTACGAAGAAATCTATCATATGTACCCAGATAATATATATTCGGAACATTATGATTGCGATGTCTTATTCATCTATTGCTTTAGTATTTTAAGTTTGTGCCATAGCTTTACGAAGAGAATGCCAAATAAACTAAATAATGTATAATGTATTGTATGATAGTGGTTTATGAAATGTCTTAGAGGGTAAAAAAGAGAGGAGGCTTATCATATTGATAAGCCTCCTCTCTCAAAATGATAGGATAAACAGCTATTTTATACCATAGGTTTCCAATTTGCGATATAAAGTTGCAATACCGATTCCCAGTAAACGTGCTGCTTCCGCTTTATTTCCTCGTGTATATTCCATAACTTTCAGTATATGCCTGCGTTCAATGTCTTCTAATGCGAGTGAATCAGATGATGCTTCTGTTGGTTGAGACGTCTTGAAATCAGGGGGCAAAGCGTCAATGGTAACAATATTTCCGTCAGTCATAATCAAACTGCGTTCGATAACATTTCGGAGTTCTCGTACATTTCCATGCCATACATGGTGTCTCATAGCGGTAATGTATTCCTTGTCAATCCGATCAATTCGTTTCCCCATTTTCCTGGTAAACTGTTCGACAAAGAAATGGATATACTCTTCAATATCTTCCAGTCGTTCACTCAATGCCGGAAGATGAATGCGGAAAACGGACAGACGAAAATAAAGGTCTTCACGAAAATTCCCTTGAACAATTTCTTGTTCAAGGTCCCGATTTGTGGCAGCAATTACCCGCAAATTGACATGCTTGGGACGCGTATCGCCGATCTTCAGAAATTCACCGTTTTCGAGTACACGTAATAATTTTGCCTGCAGATCCATCGGCATTTCACCTATTTCATCAAGAAATAATGTGCCTCCATCTGCTTCTTCCAATAATCCTTTTTTATCTTTAGTAGCTCCAGTAAAACTCCCAGCCTTATGTCCGAACAATTCTCCTTCGAGTAACTCCTTTGAGAAAGCCGAACAGTTTACAGCAACAAAAGCCTCTTTAGCTCGGAGACTGGCATGATGAATAGCATTGGCAAAAACCTCCTTGCCGGTTCCGGTTTCGCCGGTAAGTAAAACAAATGCATCGCTTCCGGCTACCTTTCGAGCCAAATCTACGGCTTGACGCATAGCGGGAGAGGAACCAATGATACGATCAAAAGAATACTCTGCCGAGGATCTGGTTTCGTAACGAGCCAATCGTTTCTGTAATTCCGATTTTTCAACTGCTCGACTCAATAATGGCAGAATTTTATTATTGTCATCCCCTTTCGTAATATAATCGAATGCTCCGTTTTTGATAGCTTGTACTCCATCTGGAATATTGCCATAGGCTGTGAGTAAGATTACCTCGGTTAATGGAGCTGTTTTTTTTATTTTACTAACCTGTTCGACTCCATTACCATCCGGCAATTTAACATCGCACAATACGACCTCAAAATCGTATTGTGAGAGCATTTTCATTCCATGAGCACAATCCTCTGCTTCGAGAACTTCATAACCTTCAAGACTAATGATGCGAGCTAATAATTTCCGTAATTGCTTTTCATCGTCTATAATCAGAATTCTTGACATATTATCTATAATCTTACATCAAAGGTAACTAATTTTATGAATTCATTTAATCTTTAATAGAATCATGGGTATAAAACCTTTCTGCGACCTTCTGGTTCAGTGTATCCGTTCGCAATCAATCCTGTTGCTGGTCTTGAACTCTCCTGTTCTTTTATAGATACAAGGTATTGTGATACTTTTCTCTGACGCTTTATTGGTTTTAATACTCACACCAGAGGAGCGATGAGAAGTTCGGTTGATGGGATGCATTCCATAATGGAGACTTTCCCATTCTATTTGTCTTCCCGTTTTAGTTCGAACAATGCTTTTATAAAGTACTTTTTACCATAACTCTGAAAATTTTACTGTTAATGTGTTTGTTAGTAGTTGTTTATTGTTGTGAGCTTCGATATACAATACTGAAAAATAAATCGTTAAAAAATAAATTTGAAAAGAACTGTGTTAATGATTTAGTAATGTGACTATTTCCGGATTTTATCTTTCCATGTGGTTCAAATGTCTGCTTGTTCTTAGAACAATCTCGCTAAAACACTATTATCATGCGTAATGTTTTATTGTTTCCATCTCGTTTTTAGGGTAATCTGAAAATGTGTATTATTTATTTTAGAGAACAGAAAAATATTTATTCCAATTATTTTACAGAAATATATTTTTTAAAGAGGAATGATTATTTTTTGCTGATAAATTTCTATCTTTCCTATGTTGTAAAAATGGTTCGGTTTTTGCACCCTTATTTTATTAACATGAAAAATATTAAACTATGGGAAAAATCGTTTCTGTTCATGCCCGGGAAATTCTTGATTCTCGCGGAAATCCGACAATAGAAGTAGAAGTAATTACTGAATCCGGTGCTAAAGGACGTGCCTCTGTCCCTTCGGGGGCTTCTACCGGCATACATGAGGCAGTAGAACTCAGAGACCAAGACACCTCTCGATATGGTGGCAAGGGTACGTTAAAGGCTGTAGAACACGTCAATACAATAATTGCAGAGCATATCTTAGGAATGGATGTCAGCGATCAGATTGCTATTGATAAAACAATGATCCGTTTGGACGGAACTCCCAATAAAAGTGCTTTGGGAGCCAACGCCATCCTGGGGGTATCGCTTGCTGTCGCTCATGCTGCGGCTGATCTGTATGGATTGAATCTGTATCAATATTTGGGAGGAGTAAATGCAAAGGTATTGCCTGTCCCAATGATGAATATTATTAACGGAGGGGCTCATTCTGATGCTCCTATTGCCTTTCAGGAATTTATGATTCGCCCGTTCGGTGCTTCTTCTTTCCGTGATGCCCTACGTATGGGTGCCGAGATTTTCCATACGTTGAAAAAGTTGATTCATGATAGAGGCTTGAGTACTGCTGTCGGAGATGAAGGAGGTTTCGCTCCTGCTTTGTCAGGGACGGAAGAGGCTCTTGATTTGTTGGTGGAAGCAATTACAAAAGCAGGTTATAAAGCAGGAAGAAGAGCCGATGGAGGACAGGTTTCCATCGCTTTGGATTGTGCTGCATCGGAATTTTATACGGATAAGGGGTATGATTATGGAAAATTTGAAGGCTCCAAAGGGGTGATCCGTTCATCTGAAGAACAGGTTGATTATTTGGTGGCTTTAACGGATAAATACCCTATTGATTCCATAGAAGACGGAATGTCTGAAGAGGATTGGGACGGATGGAGGCTATTGACCGAACGACTCTCTTCCCATTGTCAATTGGTGGGGGATGACCTGTTTGTTACCAATGTAACATTCCTTCAAAAAGGGATTGAAAAGGGATGTGGTAATGCTATTCTGATTAAAGTGAACCAAATAGGAACATTAACGGAAACATTGGATGCTATAAGTATGGCTCATCGCGCCGGTTATGCAACCATCATATCCCATCGCTCAGGAGAAACGGAGGATACGACCATAGCCGATATTGCCGTAGCTACCAATGCGGGACAGATTAAGACAGGTTCTTTAAGCCGTTCTGATAGAATCGCTAAATACAATCAACTGCTTCGGATAGAAGAAGCGTTGGGAGAAGATGCAATTTTTGGGAAATAATCACAATGTATTAATGATTCTTTGTCAGTATGAAAAGGAAATTTTTAATCTTATCTTTTTTGCTCCTGATGGGCTTTACGGCTCATTGTCAAAATAATAAACCGGGAGTAGAACAGTTGCATGATTCTATTCATTTATTCTTACAACGTTATTTTCCCGACAACAAGGTAGATCATTATAAGTTGGAACGTGATGGATTGTCTGTAACGGCTTTTGATATCTATTTAGATGATAAAACGGAAATCGTTTTTAATCGGGAAGGTGAATGGACGGAAATAGATATGAATAAAAAGGCGGTTCCCAATCCATTAGTCCCTCCTGCCATTCTACAATATGTCCGGACGAAATATCCCAAAACAGATATAACGGAAATGGAGA
>CASFOM010000163.1 GCA_949296295.1 uncultured Alistipes sp.
CCGATTCCTTTTGCCTTGGTCAGTTCCTTAACCGTCAGTTTCCTGATGATGTCCAGGTCCCCGTTGTACTTTTCCAGGAGCAGTTCAGCAGCCCGGTATGCAGAAGTTACCGCCGTTTTGTCCAAAAGCAAGGCAATCAGTTGAGTATCTGTGAGCTGTCCTATCCCTCCGAACTGTACTTGTTGCGGAATGAGGTCATCCATTAATTCTATCGGCTTCTCATCAAAAGTTCCCAAAGACATAAAAACTGCATTTTTTTTGTAAATATAAGATTTATATTTATAAATTTGTCATACCGGAAACGGGCAGAGGGGGCGGACCTCCCTATATCTTATCAAATATTGGAATAAAAATGGCTGATTATTATTACTTTATCGATGCACATGGACAGCAGCAAGGTCCTGTGGAGTTTTCACAGTTGAACAGTACGTTTATTACTCCGGAGACGATGGTTTGGCGGGAAGGTCTTACGAATTGGCAGCCGGCACGAACGTTGCCCGAGTTGTCCGTTTTGTTTCGTCCCCAATCGTCGGTACCCCCTGTTCCACCTCCATCGACATCTCCGGGAGTCATGCCCAAGACGTGGTTGTTGGAGTCGATATTGATTTTGCTGCTCTGTTGTCCGTTGGGAGTTATCGGAGGTATCGGAGCGTTGATTTACAGTTCTCGGGTAGAGGAGTTTTGGGTTCGGGGTCTGTACAGTGAGTCTTACCGTTATTCGCGGATAGCTCGTCAGTGGGTGTTGTGGACGGTCATTCTCTCGATTGTTTTCTCCGGCTTTTCCTTACTGTCGTGGTTGCTCTCTTCTGCAGCCTTCTTCAGTTTGCCGTGGTTGCCGTTCTGGAGTTGTTGCGTAGGGGTCTAACCTCTTTTTGTCCGGTGAAATGAATTATTTTTTACTTTTCTTGTAGATATTTAAATAGAGTAGAGGCGAATTTAGGTGAAAAGAACCATAAGGAGACGAATCATAGGTATTATGGCAGTCGGTTTTCCGGTGCTTGCCGTAGGGTTTCTTTATTTTCGGTTTGATCCTTCAGTATCCGGTTTTTTCCCTCGTTGTCCGTCATTGATGATTACGGGTATGGAGTGTCCGGGCTGTGGTTCCCAACGGGCGCTTCATGCGTTGCTCCATTTGCATCCGATTACGGCGATGCACTATAATCTCTTGCTGGTCCTCTACCTCCCTTATCTGTTTTATGGAGGGTATATGGAATATTTAGGCGGTAAGACGCGTTATCCGAAGGCTTATTCCCGTTTTTTCGGTCGTCGGGCGGTATGGATTAACGGATTGCTTATCGCGAGTTATACTGTTTTGAGAAATATTATACCTATATGATTAAATAACTATGAAGCACAACCTGATTAAACCTGCCGGGTATGTAAATATGCTGGGCAATGTAGAGAATACGGAGAAGGCCATCAAATTGGTCAAAGATATGTTTCAGGCGAACTTAGCGGCCCAGTTGTCATTGTTGCGAGTTACGGCTCCTATGGTCGTTCTTCAGGGAACGGGTTTAAACGATGATTTGAACGGGGTAGAACGTCCCGTGACATTCCCCATCAAGGATATGGGAGAGGCTCCTGCCGAGGTGGTTCATTCGTTGGCCAAGTGGAAGCGCTATAAGTTATGGGAGTTGCGGACGTCTCCCGGTCGAGGCATTTATACGGATATGAATGCGTTGCGTCCGGATGAGGAGTTGGATAATATCCATTCCATCTATGTAGATCAATGGGATTGGGAACGGGTTATTTCTCGTGAGGATCGTACCGTATCCTTTTTGAAAAAGATTGTTCGTCGTATTTACGAGGCGGTCAAGGTAACGGAGAATCTTCTTTATGTGGAATATCCTCAGATGGTACCTATTCTTCCTGAGGAGATTCATTTTATCTATGCGGAAGAGTTGTTGCAGCGTTATCCTTCCTTGAGTGCGAAAGAGCGCGAGGATCGGATTGCTCAGGAGTATGGAGCGGTATTTATTATAGGCATTGGGGGAGCGTTGTCGGATGGCAAGAGTCATGACGGTCGGGCAGCGGATTATGATGACTGGAGTACGATAGGCGAGGATGGCTATGCAGGGTTGAATGGCGATTTGGTAGTATGGAATCCGGTGTTGCAACGCGCTTTTGAGCTGTCTTCGATGGGTATTCGTGTGGATGAGGAGTCTTTGTCGCGTCAGTTGGCGTTACGGGGTCAGGAGTATAAGAAGGATTTGTTGTTTCACAAGAAGTTGTTGTCCGGGGAGTTGCCTTTGACGATAGGCGGAGGTATCGGTCAGTCACGTCTTTGTATGTTTTTGTTGCGTAAGGCCCATATTGGGGAAATTCAGAGCAGTATCTGGCCAGATTGGATGCGATCAGAATGTTCTGCGTCAGGTATTGACTTGGTTTAGTAGCAGGGAATCGGCGACGAGCTGTCTATTTTAAGAAGATATGATGCGGTATGTCCTTTAGGAGGTCATGCCGCATCTGTTTTTATGCGCTGAATAAAAAGAGAATCGCCCGGATTTTCTAACAGACAGGTAAAAAGCCCCCAGAGAAATAGCTTATTTACCAGAAAATCGGGCGATTCAATTTATTTTCTGTTCGGGTTCTGTTCTTCCGAAGGTAAAAGGAAGAACAGAACGTTTGTTGGGTTTCCTTACGTTAAGGACCATAAAAAAAGGCACGGTCCCGCGTTATTTAACCGATTAAGGCTCTGGTAAAACCCATGAAGTATAAATAAGCAACAGTCCGCGCCAAGTCTTTTGAATCAAAAGTTTGAAGACTAACCATAACTATTTTATACTTCATTTAAAATTTACCAGATTTTAAATCGGTTCAATAGTTTTAGTTCTCAAAGAACTTGTTTCATTCCTTGTGTCCGGATCAATTATCCTTAGCAAGAATGGTACAAAGATACATATTATTTTTTTAGAATACATATCTTTTTAGGACTGTTGCTTATGGCAAAATTAGAATATTATTTATTATTTTTGCTTTTTTTGTTTTATAATCTTTGTCGCAATTTCGGGAGAATTTGTTGTTTTTATTGTTTTGTTTATTTATGTTTCTGATATTTAAGTGATTATATTTTATAAGGGACAGAGGATTTGGGTGACAGAAAGGGATTTCGTAAACAATTCAGGGATAAAAAATCTTTCTCAAGAGGGGTAATTGTTCATTTTTTTTCTGAAAAAAAGAGGATTTTATTCTTTTTTCGGATGCTTTTTTTGAAAAAAACGGATGTTTTTTTGGTAGTTATCGGAGCATTTCAACATAAAATCACACAGACATTCTAAGTTGTGTGTGAAGGATTTTCTTATTAAGGAAAACAGATTTTACAGGTGTATATAGAGGAGTGCATCGAATAGGTTATTTTATCCTTTTGAAATATCCTCCATGAAGTTGTTGAATTTTCTCTTATTGGATGGAGTCGGATAGGATTTACAGATGGTGTGTATTAATAGAAAGAGGGTGACCCAAAAGTCAAAGACAGACTTAAGGGTTACCTTTCTTTTTTTATAATGCCAGGAAAGTCCCGGCGAGTCCGGGTA
>CASFOM010000164.1 GCA_949296295.1 uncultured Alistipes sp.
CAAAATAATATCCCGTTTTTGCTTTTATCTTTTGCAAACAATCGTTTCGCACAATCCCATGATAAACTTGAGGCAACAAATAAACCTTAAATCGAGTAATTCCCTGTTCAAATAACCTGTTCAGTTTTTCAGGAATAGACTTTTGCACCCATTTTCCTCGAGGGAAAGTAACAATTCTCATCAATCCTTTCATATCCTCCGGATGAGCTCCCGGCCAAAAATATTGTACCCGGCAATTAGAGCAAACAGAATCGATATCGTGTTCGTCCATCCATTTCACAGTCGAAAAGATATCTGGTAAAATCGTATCGTCATCTCCCAACATCATCACATATTTTCCGGAAGCCATACCGATAGCACGATCCATATTGAATACCGAGTTAATTTGTTCCGGCTCATATACATAATGTAATCGGGTATCTTTTATATGTTTCTGGATATACTGTTCGATACGATTATCATCTGAATTATCCTGAATACATAACTCCAAATCAGGATAATCATATGCAAGGATATTCTCAATAGCAGCTATACAATACGATTGTCGATTACGTGTTGGTATAACAATCGACACAATGGGCTGTATCATAAATATTTTATAATAAATTAAACCTACTCTACTTTGAAACCTTATATCTTGTTAAAATTTTTCTCAAGGATATTTTTGAATACCATCGACAAAATATTACACCATTAATACCAATAATAGCTCCTCCCATAACAACACCATACAAAAGGGTCCAATATCCCTGTTCATAACAAGAAAACAATAAATACAAAAGATAAGCAATGCATACAGAAACCACGATTGGGACCAAAGTATCTCTCAACAACCACTTAAGAAATTCTCCCTTCAAAAATTTCCGAATAATAATTCCCCCCAAAACAAATGTCACCAAGCCATTAAGAACAAGCTGAGGCAACCCGGCCCCTACCAATCCAAACTTATGGATAGAAACATAAATTCCTGGCCACAACAGAGCAATGGTTATTATCCCCATCAAAACATTTGTTTTAGTATGCCCATTTGCCAATGCAGCATAATAAGGAACCAATTGAATAGATAAAAACAAGAAACTAACCACTAAAAGACGTGAAAGAGGGGTAATTATCTGAGCGATTTCAGTATTTTGTTGCCAGATAGCAATATATGATTGCATATAAAACAACAAAACAACGGCAACCGCAGAGGATACAGTTGTTATTAAAAAAGCGGATCTATGATACAAATGCTTTGCAGAAACAATATCAGGGATAGAAAACAAGCGAGTTAACTCCGGTAGGAAAGCCGTTCCCATAGGAATCGCCAACATCAATACCCCGTGTCCCACTGTTGTTCCCAGGAAATAATATGCAAAATCCGTTAATGACAATAGCGCCCCAACTGTTAATTTATCTACCTGTGTATTAGCAGCATAAATAACAGCCATTAGCATCATTCCTACAGTATAGCGCCATAAAGGTTTAAGATATCTCAAATCACTTTTGGCATGAGCAAGGGAAACATATGTATTTAATCGTGTACGGTATATCCAACAGAATAAAATAGTACATCCTAATTGCCAATAAAAGCACACAGACAAGTCCCTCCAAAACCACAATGGGATTATAACTAATCCAGCTTTAACTGCATTAAATACAATAGCCAGCACATTCATTGCTACCTGTTTCTGTAATCCCAACATTCCACCTTGATAGAGATATACAAAAATATTACAACCGATTGTAACTCCCATTAATCTCACATAAAATACAATATCCTCAAATTGGATTATTTCCGATTTCAGGAACCTGGCAGTAATTTGGGGCGCAAAAATGATAGTAATACAAGAAATAAGAATCGCTAAAAAGAGATACAGATTTTCAAATGTCCGCAATAAATTAGCTCTATAAAAATCTGTACTTGTTGCTTTTGCAAATTCACGATTCAATGTAGCAGTTAAACCTACATCCGCCAAAGTTAGGAAAGTCTGCAACGTTGCATAAAACGAGATAATCGCATATGCCTCAACACCCAATATATTAATATAAAAGGGGATGAACAAATATATTGAAACAAATGTCCATGCCTTTCCTGCAATATTTGCAATAATGTTTTTCAGCAGTCTCATTAACGAATAAAACCGTTAATAAGTTTCCAATTCATGTTGAACATATGGCTGTAACAATAATAACTGTTTCAATTCCTCTATGTTAAGACGATAAGTATTATCAGAGTTGTACTCTTTATCCTGTAACCGAGGAGGATCCGTAGCCAAATATTTCGTATAATTCAAATCCCGGAAATCGGCAGGAATTCGATAAAAATCACCTAAATCTTCCGCCTTACTCATTTCTTCTCTACCACAAAGAGATTCATACATTTTTTCACCATGTCTCGCGCCAATAATTTTAATTTCATTATCAGCATGGAACAACTCTTTTAAAGCCAGAGCTAACGTTTCAACAGTAGCGGCAGGAGATTTTTGAACAAAGATATCTCCAGGATGAGCATGTTCAAAAGCATACAATACCAATCGGACCGATTCATCAAGAGACATCATAAACCGAGTCATATTGGGTTCAGTAACCGTCAATGGTTGTCCACTTTTTATCTGTTGAATAAATAAAGGGATAATAGAACCTCTTGAACACATTACATTTCCATAACGAGTACAACAAAACACCCCTCCATTTTCTCTCACTTTAGGCATACGTGCTTTATTAATGCACAATTTTTCCATCAGAGCTTTAGTCATTCCCATCGTATTAATAGGATAAACAGCTTTATCCGTAGATAGTACGACAACTCTTTTAACCTGATTTTGTACAGCAGCCTCCAATACATTTTCAGCTCCTTGTATGTTCGTCTGAATAGCCTGCATTGGATAAAACTCACAAGAAGGAACTTGCTTTAAGGCTGCGGCATTAAACACATAATCCACACCTTCCATTGCGGAATTAATTGAATGGAAATCCCGGATATCTCCAATAATGAAATTAATTTTTTCATTTTTTAGTTCAATCCGCAAATCTTCTTGTTTTTTTTCATCTCGAGAAAAGACACGAATTTCTTTCAAATCGGAATTGGCAAATTTACGCAGAAGCGTACTACCAAAAGATCCTGTGCCTCCAGTAATTAAGAGTACCTTTCCTTTAAATAAATCCATATTGTTTAATGAATTAATGTAAATATTTCAGACAAACAATCTATCTCATAATCAGGAGAAAAAGAAGATATCATTTTTTTATTTCTAATGCCCGTAGTAATACCAATCACAGGAATACCTAAATTACGCGCAGGAATAATATCATTCTCTGTGTCACCTATAATAAACTTGATTGCTTTTATTTTTCTAAAAGTTTCTATTTTAGATCCTTGAATAATATGTATTGAAGCAAACCAATCAGATAAATGTAAATTTTCTAATTGTTGTTTCGTTCCTTGTACATTAGCTCTTGCCGTTACTAAACGACAAAGGTAACGAGATTGTAATTGCCGCAATACATCTAACGTATCGGGGAAAAGTTTATCTAAAGATAAATAGTCCTCCCGTTCAATTCTTTTTCCTCTTTCAGACAAGAAAAAAGAAAAAAAATCATCAGAGATACAAGCGGAACGAGATAAAATGTCCCGAATATTTGTTTTAGCCCTTCTCAAAGGCCAATATTCAGAAAACTCAAGAGGAATAAATCCCTTCTCAGATAAGATATCTGCATAAACTTGAAAATCCCGCCTGGCTATCTCAATCAATGTTCCGTCTAAATCAAAAATCAGTGTTTCCATTAACGGTAAAAATATCCGCTGTAATAACGTAACATGTTCAATCCCCACTCCGGTTCTATTGGAGCATCTATTGAATTTCCCAAAGTTTCCTGTATCCACAAATAAGGCATATTAACACCACCTTGAACAGACAGGTCTATTCCACTTCCCGGACGAGGATTTATTTCTATAAAATAATATTCCCCATCCTCTGAATTATGAATGCATTGCAAACAATTAATTCCTTTGAGGTTAAGGTCCTTACACATACACTTTACCAAAGTTATTAACTTATCATCTTTCACAATACAAGCATGATAAACCATTCCATTTCTTACTTCTATTCTTAATCGAGGGACAATAGCCCACGGTTGTGAATTTTTGTCACAAATGACATCTATCGTATATTCCTTCCCCTCTATAAATCGCGTTTTTATTCCGACGTTAAAAGCCTGTTGAGGAATCTCTTTTCGATCTTCATCACATTTAACAACATATACAAATTTACGATTATTCCCCATCATTTTTTTCCGTAAAATATACGGATAATCAGCATCATCTGTAACTATATAAGGGGTTAAAACTTTATGGGCATCAAATAATTTCTGAGTCGCTTCCTTATCCAACCAACTCAATGTATTGGGACCATAACCATTTAACCAGATTCCCTGATTTTCCAACAGTTCTCCCATTAATGTTAATCTTCTTAAATCATGGTCATTAGAAGGAATAACATGAGAGATTTGACATTTTCGAATATTCTGAATCATAACATCAGTATATTCGGGGGCATCGGCTTTTGGAACAACTAAATTCTGACATAACATATTAGCCGGATTATCCTGTTGGAAATCACATCCAATAACCTTTATATTTTTCTCAATAAGTCCCCGAATTACATTCATTCCGGTAACATTACCGGAACCGGCGACTAAAACTATAGGTTGTTTATTCATGAATATCTTTTTCAAACCACCAACCGCAAGGCACGGCTACATAATGTTCATAAAATTCCCGGACACCGGGTAAATCTTCTCCCCGATCATTAAAAACAGAATAATAATAATTAGGCAAATGGACAGAAGATGCATGATATCCCATCTCGCGAAAATGCAAAATTCCTTTTTCTCTTCCTCCCTCATATAACAATCCAAATACCCAATAATTAGGATTTGTTTCAGGACGACCTAATGGAATGACATTGGGGTGTGCACTTAATTGTTTACGCCATTCATCAGCGTTATTTCGTTGACGTTGCAATAAAGGTTTGATATCTTCCATTTGCCTGTAACCAATATAACTACTGATTTCATTCATTGTTACCCCCATTCCTGGGAAGGTAACATCAGAGGATGAGGAAATTTCCCCCAAAGAGTCCCGGAAAGTTTTACGGTCCACTCCTAAATCACGCATTCGACAAGCCTTTTCATGGAATTCTGAATCTTGGAAACAAACAGCTCCACCATCGATAGTATTAGGTAAACGGACCGTTTGAAATGAAAGCAATGAGACATCTGCTCCCGTAGCTCCGAGCATACGGTTTTTATAAACAGCTCCAAAAGCCTCAATACAATCATCAATGACAAATAAACCTTTTTCTTTGCCTATATCATTAATCTCATCGATATATCCGGGATATCCGCAATGATGATTATGAAAAATTGCTCGAGTTGCCGGTGTAATTTTCTTTCGTACACTATCGGGAGATAATGTTCCTGTTTTCGGATCTATATCAGCCCACACCGTTTTAGCTCCGACAGAAAGGATGGGCATATTGGAGGCCAAACAACTTTGAGGCGAAGTAATCACCTCATCACCGACACCTATGCCCAATGTCTTCAGAGCTACCTGAACAGCAGCATTATATGAATTCACAACAGCAATATGGGGGATTCCTATATAATCGGCAATTATTTTTTCAAATGCTTTTCCCCATTTACCATAAGCCAATGCACCCGAATGCAAAATAGTCTGCATTTCAGGCAGTTCTTCTGGCATATAAGGTTTATACAATGGGATATTCAACTTCATGACTACCAACCTTTTTTAATAAGGGTAACGATTTTTTCCCGATCCTCCTCAGTTACCCACCATCCGCAAGGGATATGGACAAATGTGGAATAGAACTGATCCAAAGCAGGCAATTCGCATTTAGATTCTGCGAAAACAGAATGTCTGTCATTACGCAGATGTAATTCAGAAGCAGCAATACCATTTTCTGTCATCATTCTCACAAAGTCGGAACGATTTTCCACTTTCATAGTATATAGCCAATAGGAAGGTTCCGTATGTTGATAATAAGGCAACAACGTCACCCCGGATACACCGGCCAATTCTCTGTCAAAATAGAGACCGTTGTCCTTGTGTTTCCCTACAATATGGTCTATATAACGCATTTGGACGAGTCCAATCGTGGCATTTACATTATTCATATGGTATTTATAACCGGGGAATTTAATATCATTTTCCAATCGAGGCACCTTTTTATCGAGTCCAAACCAACGTAATTTTCGACCATCAGATAAACGCTCAGGAGATTTCAAAGCAATAAATCCACCATCTACCGTTGTCAAATGTTTAATTGCCTGTAAAGAGAAACAAGTATAAGCGGAATTGCTTCCTACCGGTTTCCCATTATAACGACTACCCATGGCATGGGCATTATCTTCGATAACAGGAATGCCTGTTTCAGCAGATATTGCATTAATTTCATCCATATTGCAAACCATTCCGGCATAATGAACGACCATAATGGCTTTGGTTCGCTCCGTTATTTTCTGACGGATACTTTCAGGATCTATCAGGCCCGTTTGAATATCCACGTCAGCCCATACGACTTTAGCTCCTGTCAGTTTAATAGCAACATTGGTAGGTTCGGCAGTCAAAGCAGTACTAATCACTTCATCACCAGGACCAATTCCTTCCAACATTAAAGCGATATGTAAAGCGGCTGTTCCAGAATTCAAGGATAATACATTTGGATTCTGAATATAGTCACCAAATATTTTTTCGAATTCGTAAACTTTCTCTCCTTCAGCGATATATCCGCTGTACAATGTTTGTTCTATTTCCGGCAACATCACTTCTGCCGGAGCTATAAACGGTTTAACAATAGGTATCATATTTTTGAATATTTATACAATATTATTCACGACCATACATCTTCCGATAATAATTTTCATATTCTCCGGAAGTAATATTATCAAGCCAATCTTGATTATCAAGATACCATTTTACAGTTAGCTCAATGCCTTGTTCAAACTGGACAGAAGGTTCCCACCCCAATTCATTTTTAAGTTTAGAGCTATCAATAGCATATCTTAAATCATGTCCAGCACGGTCGGTCACATAAGTAATTAATTTCTCACTTGTTCCGGCAGGATTTCCGAGGAAACGATCGACGGTACGAATAATTACCCGAATCAAATCAATATTTTTCCATTCATTAAAACCGCCGATATTATAAGTTTCATTTATCTTTCCTTGGTGAAAAATAAGATCAATCGCCTTAGCATGATCTTCTACATACAACCAATCCCGAACATTCTCACCTTTTCCATAAACAGGTAAAGGTCTTCCGTGACGAATATTATTAATAAATAACGGGATCAGTTTTTCCGGGAACTGATAAGGTCCATAATTATTGGAACAGTTTGTTACCACAGTAGGCAAACCATAGGTATCATGAAAAGCCCGGACAAAATGATCAGAAGAAGCTTTAGATGCAGAATAAGGGCTATGAGGGTCATATTTTGTTGTTTCAGAAAACAACGAACCATCAAAAGGTAATGCGCCATACACTTCATCAGTAGAGATATGATAAAACTTTTTATTGGCATAATTACCTTCCCAACAAATTTTAGCAGCTTGCAAAAGGGATAACGTCCCCAATACATTGGTTTTAGCAAAAGTAAATGGATCACGGATACTTCTATCTACATGACTCTCAGCAGCTAAATGAATAACTCCGTCAACATTATACTTTCGGAACACTTCAAGGATATGTTCAAAATCACAGATATCAGCCCGTACAAAAATATAATTAGAAGCATTTTCAACATCTTTCAAGTTTTCCAAATTTCCAGCATAAGTCAATTTATCAAGATTGATAATTCTGTATTCCGGATATCGATTAACCAGAAGCCGAACAACATGAGAGCCAATGAAACCTGCTCCTCCCGTGATTAAAATATTACGTTTGAACATAAAAAAATTAAAATTTATTTACAAAGTACCGACAATCGTTCCAAACAACGGACAAGCGCTTCTTGCCAATAAGGGATATCCCAATCAAAAGTATTCCGCACTTTTCGCTTATCCAAGACAGAAAAATTGGGGCGTTTTACCTTAGAAGGGAACTGAGATGAGTCACAAGGCAGAATTTTACAATTACTATGTCCGGCGAAAGCTGCTATTGTCTTTGCGAAATCGTACCAGGAGCAAACTCCTTCATTACTAAAATGATAAATTCCTTCCTGTTCCTCTTTCCACTCATTTTTTTCCAATATATCAAAAATCAGTTTGGCCAAATCTGCAGCATAAGTAGGGGTTCCCACTTGATCAAATACGACATTCAACAACTCTTTCTCTTTGGTCAGACGCAACATTGTTTTTACGAAATTATTTCCATATTCGGAATAGAGCCATGATGTTCGAAAAATCATATAATGGCAACCGCTCTTTTGAATCATCTCTTCCCCGGCTAATTTTGTTTTTCCATAGATGCTGTAAGGATTCGGCAAATCCTCTTCGACATAGGGAGTACACTTATTTCCAGAGAATACATAATCAGTAGAGATATGTATCAAAAGAGCTTTTTGTTCTTTAGCTGCTTCTGCTAAATTATTTGTTGCGGAACAATTCAATAACCATGCATTTTTTTCATCTTCTTCCGCTTTATCTACTTGCGTATATGCTGCACAATTTACTATCGTCGTTACCCCATTTTCTTTCACAAAACGAGAGACAGCCTGTTTATCAGTAATATCCAGTTCAGCTACATCGGTAAATAGATAAGTTTTCTGCGATTTTTGGGATACCTGTCGCATTTCATTTCCCAACTGTCCATTTGCACCGGTTACTAAAATCACTTTATTCTGCATAATAGTCGATATAATAATCAAACAACTCGGGAGCATCATTCAGATAAGGATGATTTTTATCCTTATCCGACAATATAATGTCAGAAGGATCTAAATGCCAGTCAATTCCTAAAAGAGGATCATCCCATGCTATTGCCCCTTCACTTTCCGGAGCATAAAAGTTATCGCATTTATATTGAAAGACAGCTTCTTTACTCAATACAGCAAATCCATGAGCAAAACCTCTCGGGACAAAGAACTGACGTTTATTTTCACCGGATAATTCAACGGAAACATATTGTCCAAAAGTAGGAGATTCGCGACGGATATCTACGGCCACATCCAATACTGTTCCGCTTACTACCCGCACTAATTTGCTCTGAGCATATTTTCCTTTTTGGAAATGCAATCCCCGCAAAACACCATATTTCGATTTAGATTCATTATCCTGAACGAAATGAACGGGACGTACCATTTGATCGAATATTTTTTGAGAGAAACTTTCAAAAAAATATCCTCGATCATCGCCAAAAATGCGAGGTTCCAAAATAACTACCCCGTCAATAGCTGTTTTTATAACATTCATTTCAATCTTTTATATTTTTGGTCGTTCGTTTTACTTCTTCAACCACTTTAATCAAATATTGTCCATACTGATTTTTCAACATTGGACGGGCCAATTCTCTCATTTTTTCTTCCGAAATCCACCCTTTTCGATAAGCGATACTTTCAAGGCAGGCAATTTTCAATCCCTGACGTTTTTCCAATACTTCAACAAAAATAGAAGCATCGGACAAGGAATCATGTGTTCCGGTATCCAACCAGGCAAATCCACGTCCCAATGTCTGTACAAGCAAGCGATTATCGGACAAGAAACATTGATTAACAGAAGTAATTTCGAGTTCTCCTCGAGCTGATGGTTTTATGTTTCGAGCCACATCCACCACTTTATTAGGATAAAAATAGAGTCCTACCACAGCATAATTTGATTTGGGAGATTCCGGTTTTTCCTCAATAGACAGACACTTTCCTGTATCATCAAATTCTGCCACACCATATCGTTCCGGATCATCTACCCAATAACCGAACACCGTAGCTTTTTCTTCTTTTTCTGCTTTTTCGACAGCTTCTTTCAACATAGCTGAGAAACCCGCCCCCTGAAAGATGTTATCTCCCAAGACCAAACAAACGGCATCCTCTCCAATAAACTCGGCTCCGATAATAAAGGCCTGAGCCAATCCATCAGGAGAAGGTTGTTCTGCATATTCAAAATGTACTCCGAAATCAGATCCATCTCCCAACAACCTACGAAATGCGGGCAAGTCGTATGGTGTCGATATAATCAAAATATCTCGAATACCCGCCAGCATTAGCACTGAAATAGGATAATAAATCATTGGTTTGTCGTAAATGGGAAGCAGTTGTTTTGATACCCCTTTAGTAATTGGATACAAACGGGTTCCACTTCCTCCGGCCAATACGATTCCTTTCATTTTTATTCTATCTTATAACAAACTTAATTTATCAAATAAAGATTTATTCCATTTTTTGGAGGAAAGAAGGATGAATAAAAGCGGTTGCAATAGACAATACTCCTTCCAATCGGACTACTACCCGCCGATCTCCGCCAATACGCATCAATTCGCCTTCTACTCCTTTAAAAGGTCCTTGAATCACTCGTACCCGTTGTCCCTGTTTCAATTCAGATGTCAAAACCGTAATACCACCTTCCGGGAAATTCAGTAATTTCATAAAATCTTCCATTTGTTTGTCAGGGATAACGGTAGGCAACCGATTTTCCTTGTCACGAATAAAGAAAACATTTAAAGAGTATTCATTTTTTAATCGGTAACACATATCCGTAGCGGTATGCAAAAAGACCAATCCAGGGATAATGGGTACCATCCGTTTTCTTCTTCCAACAGCAGTTTCTATCCAACGCGTTTCCATTGGCAAATAATTTTCTATTCCCAACACGTCCAAACGTTTTTTCACACGTAATTCTCCCCGAGGAGTTGTTTTAGCAGCAAACCAATGTTGTTTATCAACAGTGTCGGTCATAGATACCAAGATTAATAAGACAACGGATAAGGATATAGTTCAAGCTCTTCCAAGATATAAAATACCTTAGAACACTTCATAAAACAAACATTGATTCTCTTCTTTCTCTATCTCAGAGATAAAGCACAATCAACTATTGGAACTACAAAGGTAACTATTTTTTCTTTGGGAGCAATAATATTACTTAAAAAAAACAATAACAAAATAAAATCATTAAGCCAATAATAGCAAAAATATATTAACAATTATTCAAATATTACGAACAATAGAAAACAACCATTCTGTTTTTACATTATTTCAATTCATCAAATGACATAATTCAAAAAACAATATTTCTCTTCTTGTTATCATCAAGGACGACATCATTTACTGCTCCTTTTCCAAACTCATTGCATCATATACTATTCCGAATTTTCAGAGCAGTCCACAGAACGCTTGACACTTTGTTTCTCTTCCTTTTACTATATAAAATAAAAAACACCCTTCTTAATCGTATATTTTCCAAACAATCATATACTATTAACTTATAAACATTATCTTCTATCCTTTATTTATTTTATTCTTTTTCTCTTAAAAAAAAGTCCCATTCTCCTTAAAAAAATACTATCTTTGAGAAATATAACCCAAACATTTTACAACATGTACCCAAAGTTTATTTATAACCGAACATTACTCTATATTTTTGGACTAAGTTCATATTTATCTTTAAATACGGTACAAGGCAAAGGCAATACGCCCCCCAATATCATTTTCATTTTTGCAGATGATATGGGTTACGGAGATATTTCCGCTCTCAATGAAGACTCAAAAATAACTACTCCCCATCTTGATCGGTTAGCTCACGAAGGAGTTATATTTACCGATGCACACTCCAGCTCTTCTGTGAGTACGCCATCACGATACAGTTTATTGACAGGACGCTACAACTGGCGTTCCGAACTAAAATCAAACGTACTCTATGGCTATGATGAAGCCTTAATACCCGACAACCGCAGAACAATAGCCGATGTATTAGGAGAATGTGGTTATCACACAGCCTGCATAGGCAAATGGCACTTGGGGTGGCATTGGTCAGGGATAGAAAAAGGAGAAGAGCAGATAGATTTCAGCCAACCCATTAGCAACGGTCCGACCACTCGAGGATTTGATTACTTCTACGGCATTGCGGGTTCTTTGGATATGCCTCCATACGTTTATGTTGAAAATGACCGACCAACTGCTGTTCCGGATCATACCACCGTCAATACAGGATTAAAGTTCTGGCGTAAAGGACCGACAGCTCCCGATTTCAATCACGAACAAACACTGCCTCATTTGATTAATCAGGCAGTTGATTATATTCAAAAACGAGTACAGACAAATACTCCTTTTTTTCTCTATCTTCCGTTGCCAGCACCTCATACCCCCATTCTCCCGATTAAGGAATATCAAGGGAAATCCGGATTAAGTCCTTATGGAGATTTTGTTATAATGGTGGACGATATGGTGGGCCAAATTATGGAAACCCTGAAAAAGGAAGGAATAGATGAAAATACAATTTTGGTATTTTCCACAGATAATGGATGCAGTCCGGCCGCCGACACGAAAGAGTTGGAAAACAAAGGACATTTCGCAAGTTATATTTATCGGGGTTATAAATCCGATTTATATGAAGGAGGACATCGTGTCCCCTGTTTGGTTCGTTGGCCTCAACACATCAAGCCGCATAGCATCAACCAAACCATCTGTCTGACTGACTTTTTTGCCACTTTTTCAGCCTTGGCCAATTACTCAATTCCCGACAATGAAGGGGAAGACAGTTATAATCTACTTCCCCTATTACTGAAAAACAAGGAAAAGAAAATTATTCGGGAAGCGACCGTACATCATTCCATTGATGGAGAATTTACGATTCGGAAAGGTCCCTGGAAACTGTTGCTTTCTCCGGGTTCTGGAGGATGGAGCAGTCCTCGAAGGCAGGAAATCACCGAAGATATGCCCCGGATTCAGCTGTATCATTTAGGCAACGATCCCGAGGAACAGGATAATCTATACAACGATTATCCTGATGTCGTCAAGGAGATGAGAGCCCTTCTCATCAAATATATCCAGGAAGGGAGGAGTACTCCAGGTATTCCTCAAAAAAACGACGGGCCACAAACCTGGAAACAAATAGAATGGATTACAACTTCTTTAAACCAATAAAACAGAACCTCATGTTGTTATTTTTGTATAAAAAATATTTTATTATTTTTAGCTTTTATTGGTATAATTTTTGTTTTAAGACAAAGACTTAGCCTTTAAAGCTATCCATAAAAACATTTTAAATTATGAAAAGAGTAATTATCGGGACACTATGTACGCTTGTTATTGCGTTCTCTTGTTCCAAAGGCAGTGAACAATCGACACCTCCTTCAAATTTAATTACACCACGAATTAGTGTAGATATCAACAATGCCCAAAACCAAGAACCATTTACCGGTATTCTTGAGATGTATCCATGCGAGGCAGGTTCCTCTATCTACTATGGCAACTATATCAATGGGAAACTAACAATATTCAATGGATACTACACAATAGTAAAAGGCGATGTTTTTGGACAAAACAATCGAGAATTACACCTTCCCATCGGAAATTACAACATTGTATATTGGGGGACGCCGAAATACGATGAACCTATCCATAACAGTCCCGCTATTAATTCTCCGGGTTTAAGCAATCATGCAGATTTGTCACAACTATATTTTAGTTTAAGAAAAAGTAGTGACAATGACGGGACCTACATTCCTGTATATGATTTGGTATATGCAATCAAAGAAACTGCAATAGGGGAAGAAGATATACAAACATCTTTAAGACGGGTAGGATCAGGGCTTAAAGTTATTGTAAGACAGGAAGACAATAGCGTATTCAACCCTGACATAACGAATATGCAGGTATATATTGGAAGTATCGCAGAACAAATAAACTTTTATACTGCAGTAGCAGAAAACATGACCAAGACGGTAAAGTTTGACCTTTATCGTTCAGAAGACGGTACCGTAATGAGCAATCCAACCGTCATGTTATTTCCATCAGGTCCGGATCCTTTGCTTGAACTCGTAATCACATTGGCAGACGGCTCCACACACAAACTTTCTCAAACCCTAAACTCCACATTATCTCCCAACACATTGCTTACCTTAAACATCGTTATTGGGAAAATTCTTCCGGGAGGAAATCCTGGTGACTTCTCTATAGAAGATTGGAATGAAGCAAGCGAAACGATTGAATTTCCTACAATAGAATAATTTTATTTGACTCATCCAAGGATGACTATTATCCATGTTGATTTTAGTCATCCTTTTTTATATACATATCTTTTTTAACCGTTTGATGGTTTGTAATAATTTGAAGGATTATTTCAGTGATGAAAGATTGTGTTAAGAGCTTCAAGAGCCCGTTTTTTCTCATTCCGAGCCAATACAAACGACAAATCACTATTACCGCCACAAGCCATCATTTTTACAGGAATTCCTTTCAATGCGCGAACAATCTGAGATTCTATTTCAAGATGATGTTTTTTTAATTCTCCCACTACACATACTATTACCATATCTTTCTCTACTGTTACCTCAGCAAAACGTTCCAATAAAGGAACTATCTGTGACAAATAGTTGCTATTATCAATAGATAAAGACAATTCTCCATCGGAAGAGCCCACTAAATCAATCGGAGTACGCCAACGAGCAAAGATTTGAAATACCCGATTTAAGAATTGAAAGGAAGGAATCTTATGAGTAGAACACACCCTTATATATGTGACCCCTTCCTTTGCCGACACTGCTTTAATACGTTCATTCCCAGAAGAATTTGAAATCAAAGTACCGGAAGCCTGAGGCTGTAATGTATTCAATAATCGGACAGGAATATTTTTCAATTTAGCAGGCAGGATACAGTCGGGATGAAGTATTTTTGCGCCAAAATGAGCCAGTTTAGCGGCCTCATCAAAGGTTAATCGACGCACAGGATATGTGGAGGCAACCACTCGGGGATCATTGTTGTGCAATCCGTCAATATCTGTCCATATTTGTATTTCAGAAGCTTCCAAAGCGGCACCTATCAAAGAGGCACTATAATCACTACCCCCTCGATGCAGATTATCAATTTCTCCTGCTGCATCCCGACAAATGTACCCTTGAGTAATAAAAAGCCGTATATCGGGATAAAGAGCAATTATCCTACGCAAATTTTTTCGAATAAATCGTATATCCGGCTCCCCATTTTTACCTGTCCGCATAAAATCAAGTGCAGGCAACCATACAGCATTTACTCCTATATCCGTTAAATAGAAATGGATTAACTGCGTTAAAATTAATTCTCCTTGAGCCAATATGATTTTTTCTTCTCGTTCAGAAAAACGAGGGACCATTTTCATTTTCCGCAGTAAGGAAAAGGTATCTTGAATGTATTTTTCAGCATTTTCAACACTTTTGGCAGATCGGCACAAGTTCTGAGGAATCTCTATATATTTATTCTCCAATGCGTTAATAGCATTTTCCGCATTTACAATATCCCCGGAATACAAAAAATTAACAATTTCTACCAATGCATCGGTCGTCCCGGCCATAGCAGAAAAGACGACCATTTTAGGCTCTTCTCCACCAATTAATCGAGCTACAGATTTAATTCGTTCAACAGAACCCACTGATGTTCCACCAAATTTCAGTACTTTCATTCTATTTATGTTCCTGTTTATTTTTTGAACACTCTTTAATCCAACATCCATAAAGATACCCCAAAAACACTCCTTTGTTTTATACTTCCATTCTTACAATCGTTCCAATTTTCTCTTTATTATAGAGAAGAGACATCCCCAATCTCAAGACATAAACATCTATAAAATCTTACAAATTTTTACACACCTTACTCTAATGGCTGATTAACCATCATTATTTTTTTATTTAACAATAACTGTTAAGATAACGGCTGGAAATCTCGTCCGGAGGGACGTTGAAATATACGAAGACCAAATTCCGGAACTACGGCAAACAGATGATCAAAAATATCGTCCTGCAATGCTTCATAAGCGGTCCACTCGGTATTTTTGGAAAAGCAGTAAATTTCTACGGGGATTCCTTCGGAAGTCGGTTGCAGCATTCGAACCATTTGCAACAATTCAGGATGGACTCCGGGGTGATTCTTCAAATAATACCTTAAATATCGACGAAGCAGATATAGATTCACCACAGGTGTTTTCAATTCTTGTTCTTCCCCATCCATCCATTCCTGTATTTTCAGACGAGATAATTCTTCCGGAGAACAGAACCGGACAGTATTTGCATCGATAAGCACAGAGCGCTTGATTCTTCGTCCTCCGCACTCCCTCATCCCGCGCCAGTTTTGAAAAGAATCGCTCACCAACACATAAGGCGGTATCGTAGTAATGGTTTTATCAAAATTCTGTACCTTAACGGTAGTTAAGGTTACTTCCGTAACATACCCGTCAGCGCCATATTTGGTCATAGTAATCCAATCTCCCGGCCGCAACATATCATTTGCAGAAAGTTGCACACCGGCGACCAATCCCAATATGGAATCCTTGAAAATCAAAATCAAGACAGCCGCAGAAGCGCCCAGTCCCGCGATAATGCTTGTAGCATTTTCCCCGATAAGAATGCTTATAACCAAAATTCCCCCGACACATAAAGCCACCAGGTTAATCATTTGATAAACCCCTTTTAAAGGTCTGTTCCTCAGCGTTTCATGTTCACTTGATATTTCATACAAAGTACTTAAGAATACATTGACAAGCAGAAATACCACAATAATCAAATAAATTTGACACCCCTTCTGCAATACTTCAAGCAACCGGGGCATATCGCCAAAGGCCAATGGCAACAAGGCATACCAGATAATTGGAGGGATCAATCGACTGGCGCTATGCATCACCTTGTCCTGAAACAAATGATCATCCCAAGATACTTTTGTTTGATAACTGATACGTTGCAAAGCAGGCACAAGCAAATGGCGAAACAGCTTTGCAGCCAACCACGAGAGCAAAACTATTCCCGCGACAATAATTCCTTTAGCTACTCCATCAACATAAGCAGGTTCCCATCCCGTATCTCCCAACAGATGGACGATTTCATCGTTCAGACTTTTCATACCGTATTATTACCGATAAAACATCACTTCTTTTCTCAGCGACGATTATCCAAAGTTATCGTTTCCCCACCAAGAGAGATCAGCTTACAATTTAGCCAAATCATTTTCGGTCAAACAGATCATCTCCTGCCTGCGAATCACTTCGCGTGTACTTTCAGGATTATTGGTACGCAATACCAATACCAAATCTCCGTCATTTACAAAACTATACATATATTCCACACTCAACCCAGCCTGAGTAAATCGGGCTATGGCATCCCGGAATATCTGAACGGAAGCACGATCAAGGACAATAGCAAATACATCGGTCAGATATGCGCTTACATTATTGCTTTTCAAGACGGCATAAGCCCGTTGGGGTTCATTGACAATCAAACGCATGATTCCGAATTCAGTGGTATCGGCAACCGTAGCGGCAATTACATGTATTTCAGCTTCAGCCAATAAATCGAGCACTTTATTAAGTGTTCCATATTTATTTTCAAGAAAAACCGATATTTGATTTATAGTCATGGCATCATATTTTTTTAAATAAGTTTTCTGAGATCTTTTACCCGCACGGCCTTTCCTTCCTGAACAGGAAGAGACCCTTTGGCCACCAATTTCAAACGAGGCGTAAATAACAACTCGTCTTTCAGTTCCCGTATGATATCACGAGAAAGTTGTTGCAAAACAGCATAATCATCGGTAAACAAGTCATTCAATTCTACCTCTATTAATATTTCGTCATTACTGTTTACGGTTTCAATAGTAATTAAATAGTTAGAACCCAGCTCTTTAAAATGCATCAAGATTTTTTCAATCTGTATAGGGAAGAAATTTACCCCTTTTAAAATAACCATATCATCGCTCCGTCCGCGGAATCGTGCGACACGTCTGTGTGTTCGTCCGCAAGGGCAGTCACCGGGCAAGAAACAGGTCAAATCGCGTGTACGATAACGAATCAAAGGCATTGCCTCGCGATTAATGGTTGTCAAAACCAATTCCCCCACCTGTCCATCGGGAACAGGTTGTAAAGTTATCGGATCAACAATTTCAGGAATCACATAGTCTTCCCAAATGTGTAATCCATTTTGTTCAGGACATTCAAAAGCGACACCTGGACCGTTCATTTCCGACATACCAAAGCAGTTATAAGCCTTGACTCCCAACATTTTTTCAATTCTTTTACGTTGTTCTTCAGAATGGGGTTCAGCCCCGATACAAATGGTATGCAAAGCGGTATCTTTGACAGGATCAATACCTTCTTCATACATTACTTCAGCCAATCGGGTAGCATAACTTGGGATAATATGAAGACAGGTAGTACCGAAATCGCGGATAAACTTAATCTGTCGTTTACTGTTTCCGGCAGCAGCAGGCACGGTCAAAGCGCCTAACTTTTCAGCGCCATATTGGAATCCGAGTCCCCCTGTGAACATCCCATATCCGGAAGTATTCTGAAAGACATCTGTGTTGCGCAATCCCACCATATACATACAACGCGCGACTTGATTCGCCCATTCATCAAGGTCTTTTTGGGAGTGAACTACTACCGTAGGATTCCCTGTCGTACCACTGGAGGAGTGGAGCCTCACACATTTTTCCAAAGGGATAGCGACCATTCCAAAAGGATAATTTGCCCGTAAATCATCTTTGGTAGTAAACGGAAGTTTGGACAAGTCATTCAAGGATTGCACTGTATCAGGAGTTATTCCCATTTCAGCGAACAATTTTCCATAATAAGGGGAGTTAGAAGCCCTTTCAATTGTTTTACGCAACCGTTCCAACTGTAGTTTTTCCAACTCGGAACGTTGCATTGTTTCAATATCTTTTTGCCAATACACGACTTATATTTATTTAAATTCTATTATCCAAAAGTAGTTATAATAAATTGAATTTTGAAATTCAGAGAGTATCACACATAAATTTCCCGGATTATTTCCACAATTTGATTCTTCAATAAAAATTATTCGTCTTTATAGTAGGTTGTCCAGCGAAGGGGCAGTATTTTATAACTTCCTGTTCCCACATTTTCCAAGGAAGAGAGATGATTAAAAACGTTATTTTTAGAAATATCACAAGAGTAAATCTCAACCACATCCTCTCGATTCAGAAAAATCAATTCATCGACATAATCACCGGTACAATCATTGGCTTTCATATCCAATAAAGTTTCCGGAAGCAAATCAACCGTTTTTTCAAGACATACAGGATTTGCATCTCCTGTCTGGAACATTCCGAAGATTTTTACAGCATGTTTATCGTCAAGAGCTATTACCAGATTATCAAGGCTTCGGGTATTGTCTTCATATAATACGTATTTGGTTCGCATTCCCGTCATAAACATAAATTTATCGGCAGGAACAGAACACAATCTATTGACTATCAAAGTAAGCGAATCCTCTTTTTCATATTTAAAATTTTCATACCCGACCGGATCGGTCAATCCAATCTTTTCATAGACCGTAAAAGTAACCTCTGAACCGTTTGAACGAGCAGTAACAATTTCATCCGGATCCGCTTGTCCCACCTGATTTCGTTTTAAATTAAGAGCCGTAATCCCCACCATTTCTCCCTCTTCCGTAGGAGCTGCGAGATTATCACAATTCACATATTGAGTTCCTGCATGATCATAAAATTCCACCACAGGTTTACCCTTCACTTTTTTTATCAACATACGTTCATCAATAGCATGAAATTCCAAACGGATACGCAATGCATCAATGATGGTTCCCCGATATATCCAGTCAAAAGAGAAACGTTCCTCCTGTTGTACCCAGGAACTGTAATCGGAAGAATAAAGATGATTATCGATTATCTTACGTCCAATAGAAGTTATGGTGATTCGATCATATTTCTTGGGCCGTTCACTCCATCGATTATTCAACAACCGGGCGCGATCCAAAAGGTAATAATCGGCAGGATTCATAGAAGGCACAACAGCAGGGGGGAAGGTATCCCGCAACAATAAATCTTCAAATATCTTGAAGGCCCAAGTAGGTCCATAAGGTTTTCGTCTTGAATTATTATTAACTGTTTTTATCTGAGGAATAGACTCAAACAAAAAAGCGGGAGGTTCTATCTGAACAAGAGAAGCTCCACGTTGAAAAGCCTCCAAAGCAAAGGCAGCCAACAACTCAGGAGCCATATCTTTCGGTCCCCATCCTACCCATCGAACCCCTCCATTGGGCCACTGAGGTAAGGACTGAGCCTCCACTTCCTGCCACCACCAAGCCTGATCGCTAATTCCCCATTTATTTCCATTGCGATAATCTGCCATATTCCGGGAAAAAGTAAGCGCCTGAATTTCGGCTCCCCATCCGTTATTATTAAAGTTAATGGTCAAATTGTCTCCAAGAATATCACACACTTCATCCAAATAACCGAGCCAGAATCCATGTCCTTTCGGATCAGTATAACATAAATCCCAGGACTGGTCCCCCCATATTAACCGTCGATTATGGTCCTGAATCATCTGAGCGATTTCCGGAAGCAATGAGAAATCAACAGCAAAACCATGCCCATCCTCTCTTCTGTCGTGCGTACCGATAAGTTCATGAAACCTTACGCCTTTTACATTGGGATATTTATCAAACAAATCGGCATAACAATCCAAATCCATTCCAAGCCCTTTAACCGTTTCCTTAGAACCGTACCTGCGGGAAGGGACAGGAAGTTTTCCCCGTTCTCCATTTTGTGCCGTATAATTATCGGAGGCATATATATCGAGATATACATCGATTCCTTTATCGGCAAAATATCGGAACTCCAACAACAAATTAGGATGAATTCTATTGACCCCTACGGAAGGATTTTCTTCCCCATAACCTTTCTGTTGATAAAAGAAAATAGGATTCTGAAGGACCGAAACTTTATACTTTTTCCTTAATTTCTGGACGGTATTGCAAATCTCGTCAACAAAAGAACGGACCTGTTCATCAGACCAATCAGGACCTACTTCTTCAATCTGCAACAATAATTCCTGGTTACTACCTATTGTTGGAAGAATCCTGTGCCTGTCAACAGCATATAATTCCGAAACAAAAGAATTAACAAAGAAAGAGACAAGAAAAAGAGAAAGAGAAAACCAATACTGCATTGCAAGATATATTTGGGTTAATAATTTTTATCGAATGAATCTTTATTCCATTCGGTAAATTTCAATAGAATTACCTGAATATTATGTTAGCCGTTCAGCAAAGTTCTCAAAGACAATTTCTTTTCTATTCAATCAAAAGGATTAATAAATACCACACAAATCCTCAAGAAACTACTAAACGAACAGATAAACAACAAGAACGAAAGTTACGAAATTATTTAAGAATCTGTTTCCTTTTACAAATAAAATTCGGTCCAATACTTTGTTTTAGGAGTTATTTTCAACTTTTTTTCATCAAATAGTCTGGTTATCAAGCAAAGTAAAAACAGAGAAACATCCTTCAAACAATTGAAAAAAAGAAAATAGATATCTAAGTGATACAAATCGCCATAAAGGTTAATGGGGTACTGTTATCCTAAAAACTCGGTAAATTCAATAAAAACAGATTTTCTTTATCAATGGATACATATTTTATCTTTCCCATTCTTTCCCTCATTAAGGAAATTTTGGGTTCTCTATTCCATATATCGTTTTCCTCTGAAAATAAAGGAGAAAACGTATTCCATTGCCAACCGATGGATTATTTCCGGACTTCAGGCCAAGTTATTTACCCCAGTAAACATCTGCCCTTTTATCCTCAAATCCTTGTTTAGTATTATACATTAAAAGGGTTGTGTCATTTTTTCATTTTGACACAACCCCTTCTTATTTTTCAGTGGGCCCAGAGGGGCATGATCCCCCGACCTTCGGATTATGAGTCCGCTGCTCTAACCAACTGAGCTATG